>DAOQNB010000194.1:0-8372 GCA_035335845.1 Acidobacteriota bacterium
TTTTCAGCCCCAAGCCCTGAGCCCAATTTCTTCCGCCCCGAGCTTGCGAGTCTTCCGCCCGATGTTTTCAGCCCTCAGCCCTGTTTTTTTCAGCCCTACCTGATCGAGACTTTCAACGAAAACCCGGCGTTGCCACGCGTTGACCCAACCACAATTGCATATTGACTGCCCTGGCCGGTTTTGGAACCGTAGGGAAGACTGCCCCTCCAGGAGGTGCGCTCGTCGTCAATTCCAGGATTTGGAGGTTCATTCCCGTTTTCAAACGCGGCAATATCGCTAAACGCCACGTCGTCATCTTCATTATGCAGGTCTGAGTATCCATAGGGCGAAACCACATAGAGCCCGAACACCGCATTGTTTTCAGGTGATGTAATAGCAACGCTCAGGGTTTGGCCGGCATTGGCGGAAAATTCATAACGATTGACTGACCCACGCACAATGACGTCTTCGACGGTGGTTGAGGAAGTGCCGCGTTTAAACTTGAGTTCACGGCGATTGACTTCCTGAGCCGCGACCGGCGTCTGGTTTGACAGCCAGATCCCAGTCCCACCACAAACCAGTGTCATCAAAAACCGGCGACGTGAAAATTGATGTGCCATGCGTATATGCTCCGTTGAAATGGAATCGGGTTCAGGGTTTAGGGTTTAGGTTCAGGGCAGAACCATCTCAAGTGAGCGGTACCTGCCGATTCTCCAGGCCTCAGCTTGAGTGGGATCAGTTGCTTGATCACTTATACCCTGAAACCCTGAACCCTGAACCCTGACAAGAATTAGAAGATTCTTGAGTTATAGATCTTTTCAAATTTTTTCTGAAACCCTCGGGTGTCGTTCACCAGCAAAATCACATAGGCTTCACCTGGGAACGGCGCCTGATTGATAACCAGTTGCAATAATTCTGACTGCGCTGAATCGCGGCTCAGTTTGTACCACGGAAAATCAGGCACAATCCCCAGCACAAAATATGGGTAATCAGGAAAATGCTGGACTCTCTTCTGCGCCAGATAAGCGGCTTTGATTTTTGGATTTCCCCGCAGATAGTGAAGGAGCGTTCGAACCTGCTCGCTGGTGGCCGTGTGGGGCACTAATTCATCCGACAGGGTAAAGGATTGCCGTTCCTCTTGGGCCAGTTGCATCTCTTCATAGTGTTGCTGGGCACGGCCACGGTAGCGTTCGGCTTCCTCGGGCTGGTTTTGATCCTGATAAAACTCAAAAATCCGCCGGCAGCCAGGCATCACCGCTTCGATGTCCTGGTTCATGGCCTTTTCCAGATGGCGGACACCCTCGGCATTTCCTTGTTCCAGCAGAGCGACCCCATACTGATAGTTGGCTTCAGGGTGGTCGGGAAAGTGGTTGAGGGCTTCTTGAAACAGTTCAACGGCTGATTCAAGCCCCTTGAGAATTTTGGTCAGAAACGCTCGATCCAGGATTTCGTCGCTGGTTAACACATCGGTTTGCACTTTGGCTTCAATCCGAGTTAATTCCGATCTGGCTTTGGTCAAAAAGGCGTGACGATCTGCCCACTCTTCTTTGACCGATTCGTGCCATTCGGTTTCAGCCGCTTTGAGGAGCCACGGCAGACTTTCGGCCAGAAAATACTCTGCCGCGCTCTGTTTAAAGGGTTTTGGTTGATAGGTTTCACTCCAACCGGAGATTTCGTCTGCGGTGCGCGGCAAAAAGCGGATCGCCTGAAGGCGTTCTCTCAAGGATGGGTGCGTGTCGTCATAACTGGTTTCAGCCCCGAGAGCCTGTTTCAGGACTTTAGTGACCAGTTCCGGGTCAATGCCGTCACGATACAGGACTCTGGGAATTTCAGCATACACCCCGGCCACCGGGTCTGGCTCGGTTTCAGCTTTTTGAAACACCGATGGCCAGTATACTTCGGTCAAAAACGTCGCTTTGATATCGGTTTCAATCAGGGCTTCGGCGGCATAGCTGATTCCAGCAAATTCCGCCGCTGCCTGATCGGCTTCATATTCCTGGGTTCGGGCCAGAACGAACGTGTAGGCATTAAAAAATGGGCCATACCATTTTAAGAATGCCTCGAAAATAGCCGTGGTGAGTTGATCCTGATTTGATTTGAGCTGATTGAGCAATCGTCCCCAGGTCTGGCGGCTATGGTAAATCCAGCGTGAAAACCGGCCATGATTGCCGGAAAGATGCCCGAGTTCGTGGGCGATAACCGCCCGAAGTTGTTCTGGTGAAAGAACCTGGAGTAACGGAAGACCCAGAATGAGATAATTGGTTGACCAGCCAATGGGGCCAAATTTGGGGACCTGGGCCATGGCGGCATTGTATTCAATATCAATTAAGATGTGGTGAATACGTGGGGTTTGGAGCTTTTTTGAAAGCTCGTCTACCAGATGAAACAGCCGGGGCGTTTGCTCGCGCGTCAGTTTGAGCCCATTGGGGGTTGGGATTTTGACCCACATGGCGCGCATCAAAACGGTTGCCAGGAAAAAAACCACAACTCCAATTTTGATGGCCAGATAGACGGCAGGATCCCCTGAGCGGCGCGTTGGCATCAAGCCCATCATCAAAAAAATCAACGCAGCCAGCACCATCAACACCAAAACCATGTAGGCGTATCCCAACATCGCCACCAGCGCCACCCGGAGTTTGTATTGCACCGGGTGACGCTGGGCGAGGTCTTCAAGCCTGGTAATCAAGTGAGTGAACTGGTCTTCGGTCATGCGTCAACTTTCAACCCAGGCGCAGTCCGCAAAGCCGTGCGACGCCTGCTACTTCGCGTATTTTTTGATTACCTTGTACAGCTCATCAGCCGCGGCAGGAGCTTTGAGTGAACTTGGGTTGAGGACATCATCGGCTTTGAGCGCCCGGCCATACACCGATTTATTGGAATTATCGTCAAGTCTGAGGGCTGCGCCTTCGAGTGAGACACCGGCAAATGCCCCCTGGGTGCGCGAATATGACAAAATCTGAGCCTGCATTTGCGCGTCGGTATTGGCTTTCGCATCACGTCCAACCGGGCCGCCAGCCACCGAAGCATCCGCCCCAAGTTTAAACTTGTTGTTGGTCAGTTTTTCAATCCCCTTGCGGTTTTTCACCACCAGGATGACATCAATTGACTGACCACCGATTTGAAACCCGACGCTGCCACCATCCATGCGGATAAACCCTGGGATATTCCAGCTTTTATCCGGATTTCGGACCAGCATCACGCCCTTTCCATATTCTCCACCAAAAATAAAGGCACCTTTTTTGACACCTGGGATCAAAATCAACGCAGCACAGGTTTCGAGCAAATCACCTGGAACACCTTTGTCGGGTGCTTTCATAATTTCATCAAACATGGTGGCGGCATTGTTGATTCGTTCGGTTTCCTTCTCACCAGCAGAGCGAATGGTGGATGGACCTGAAGCCAGCGAAGCCAGCGATTGTGCGCACAATAACACGACTAGAAAAAAAACACTGAGCAATTTTGAACTTTTTAACATAGATCCTCCAATTGAGTTTGAATAAGAGTGTGAATGGAAAGCAGAGTTTCGGGTTCAGGGTTTCGGGTCTTCGAATTTATGTCCTTTATGTCCTTTTCGTCCCTGGTGTCCCTCTTGTCCCTTTTGTCTTTCCCTGAACCAATCAGGATTTTCTCAGCGGTGTGGCCGGCTGACTTTTGGACAGCACCACGACCAGATCAAATCCCCAAATAACCTTCTCCAGATTCCGATGTAGTCCCTTGATTTTACCGCTGGCCAGGATCGGACGGAGCGGGCGAAGATCCACCAGCGTCCACTGGTCGGCGTCAATCACTGAGGCAATCGGCTGAAACCATGTGGCCGCCATGGTTTCGTTGTTGCCGAGGCCGTAGGCCATCTGACTGATATCGAACGCGGCGTTCTTTGTGTTTGCCCCGCCAATAACCATCACATGGAGACTGCTCTTTCCTTCGGCTGCGGCTTTTTCGGCTATAAAATTCCCGATGCCATGAACTTCCACCGCGTTGCGCCCACGATAGGCGTGGTTGAAGCCAAACTTGAGCATGGCTTTCGGTGAATGGCCAGTCTGGCGCTGGGCTTCGCGAAACGCCTGGATGAAATTGGTCTTTAAATATTGTTCGCGGCGGAGGTTAGACTCATAGCCCTTGCCCTGGAAATACAGGTCATAGATCGCTTTGGACGCTTCGATGCCATTGACCAGCGCCAGCGCCGGGGCATTGGATTTGGAGGCAAGGGCGGTGCGCAATTCACCAAAAGTTTCTGGCTTCATTTGCATCATCGCCAGCAAGCCAGGATTTCGCTCAGTGATGGCTTTGGTGTTTG
Source organism: Acidobacteriota bacterium (assembly GCA_035335845.1). Taxonomy (GTDB): domain Bacteria; phylum Acidobacteriota; class Blastocatellia; order Chloracidobacteriales; family Chloracidobacteriaceae; genus JACQXX01. The sequence continues at coordinate 4,277 of DAOQNB010000194.1, forward strand.
CGGTTTGGGCTTCGCTGAGCACTCGTTTGGCGACCTGTTTCGCCGGTTCATCGTTGGCAAGTGCCGCAACTCGCTCTAACAAATCAGGAACCGCAAAGGCGTTTTCCTGATCCAGCCCCCAGAGTACCGGGATTTTCGATTTTGAAGATTGAACCACCGCTGCCACAAAATCGGCTTCCTCGCGCAAGGTATAAAACGGAATGGCCAGTCCGGATCTGGCTTCAATCGCTTTTAACTGGTCGGCATATCCCGGTTTTTTCACAATTGCTTCGAGGACTGGCGTGGTATAGGGGCCAACTTCGATGACCAGATGTTCAAACCCGGCAGGTGTTAACTCTGACCAGAGTGCCTGAGCAAACCGTGGAACTTCAGCAATGAAATGCTCTTCGCCAAGAAAAACAAACTGCGAGTCACGGGCGTCTCGAATCAGAAGATCAGCGCCGGGACCGGTCAGCTTTCCATTTTCCAGTTTCAACACGTGACGGCTGGCACGGAGCGTTTCCGAAACCTGTTCTTCAGGGGTTGGAGACCCAGTCGGAGCTGATTTTTCTTGAAGAAATCGGTTGTGAGTAACCGGGTGGGCACTGGCAATGAGCGACTCGCCGAGGAAAGACTCACGGGTTGAGCCAACAATCCCGTCTCCGATGAGCACTGCCAAAACCCCGAGAAGACAAAGAACAGAGCGAAGACGAGGCCAGACAGAGACGCTCGCAGGCACAACCTGCCGCTTGTGAAGCATTGAAACCTCCAAATCCTGATTCAGTTGTTGGGTGAGAATCTTTGGGAACTGCGCGGGCTGATACTACCTTTTTTTGCAAAAATGTGTAAGCCTACTGGAAATTTGGCTTTTCTAACCTGCAAAACACTCTCAGTTCCCTTCAATTCATCGCTCACATGTCAAACCGATATTCTGCAATTGATTCTGATGATCTGCTCGACCGAAACGACGAACGCCGCTACCAGTTGCACGCCATCATTGCACTGGTGGTATTGACGCTGGTGATTTATGTCGGCAGCGCCTGGGCACCGGCCCTGCAAGATGATGCCGATGCCGCACATGCCCAGGCTGCCCGTGAAATTGTCGAGCGCAACGACTGGACCACGCTCCATATCAACGGTATTCGCTATCTTGAAAAAGCGCCGCTGATGTACTGGATGGTGGCTGCTTCGTATAAAGTCTTTGGATTTACTGAGTTTGGGACACGCTTCCCGCTGGCGCTCGGCACGCTGGCGCTGGTGCTGGCGGTGTATCAGTTTGGTCAGTGGATGGGCGGGGTGCGTGCCGGATTTTACGCTGGATTGGCTGTCTGCGTCGGGCTGGGCGTTTATCTGTTTACCCGGATTATGATCCCGGAGGTCATTTTAAGCTTCTGGATTACGGTCTCATTCTATGCCTTTTTACGGGCCTATTTTGAAGAGGTTGATTCACCCTGGTATTACGTGTTTTATGCCGGAATGGCCGCTGCCGTGATGACCAAAGGTTTGATCGGGATTGTTTTTCCCTGTGGGGCACTCGCGTTGTTTGTGCTGGTGACGGGCGGAATTACCCGCATCTGGTCGATGCGCCCAGTGACCGGAATTCTCCTGTTTTTGCTGCTGGCCTCACCCTGGCATATTCTGGCGGGTCTGGCCAATGAAGGCGGTCCAAATGGACACGGCTTTTTCTGGTTTTATTTCGTCAACGAACACTTTTTGCGATATTTGGGAAAACGCTACCCGGTGGATTATGACACCGTACCACTGGTTTCCTTCTGGGTGCTGCATCTGGTCTGGATCTTCCCATTTAGCGTCTTTTTGCCGCTTGCAGCCCGCAACCTGCCGGAGATGGTCTTTTCAACCCGTCGGAGCGAACAACTGCGCCTCTTTGCCTGGATCTGGTTCCTGGTGGTGGTGGGCTTTTTCTCATTTTCCACCCGGCAAGAATACTACACGTTCCCCTGCTTTCCGGCGCTGGCCTTGCTGGCTGGCACGGGACTGGCCAAAGGCGAATCTGAGCACAGCAAGTGGGTGCTCGGCGGACAAACGTTTCTGGCCCTGCTCGGTGTCGTGATTGCCAGTGTGCTTGGCTATTTTCTCTGGTTGTCGTGGGGTGTTCCAGCCGCCAGCGATATTTCCAAAGTGCTGACGAGCAACCCTGAAAATTACCGGCTGGCACTTGGGCATATGTCAGATTTGACCGTTGAAGCCTTTGCCGTGCTGCGAAATCCGGCGCTTGGGGCCGCCTTGACTCTGGGGATTGGGTTTTCACTGGCGTTTGGGTTGCGGTTGCTGCGCAAACACCTGGGGGCAACCGTGGCCACGGCAATCACCGTGGCCGTCTTTTTGTACTTTGCCCACTCGGCGCTGGGCTTTTTCGACCCGTATTTGTCATCCAAACAACTGGCCATGACGATCAAACAGCAGATGAAACCTGGTGATGTCGTGGTGATCAACGGCGAATATCAGGGCGGCTCCAGCATCGGCTTTTATCTGCCGGAAAAAGTGCTCTTGCTCAATGGACGGATGACCGGACTGGAATTTGGTTCTCACTATCCTGATGCCCCCAAGGTTTTTCTGGAAACGCCTGATTTTGTGACCCTCTGGCAGAGTGAAAAACGCGTGTTTCTTTTCACGCATGATGCTACATTTGACGCCCTCAAAGCCAAACTCCCACGCGAACCTGTTCGAATCGCCGCCGCAGGCGAAAAATCTGTCTATTGCAATCGGCCTTGAACCAAATGACTACCTTGAAGCCACGGCTGGTCTTTTCCGAACATTATGACATCCGCTTGTTTGGGATGGAAAAGCTGCATCCATTTGATTCGTGCAAATATGGACGTGTCTGGGATGAACTCAAATCCATTTTTGGGAATCAACTTGAAGGCATTACCCATTCGGTTGATCGGGAAGTCAGCCGTGAAGAACTCCTGCTGGTTCACACCCACGACTATCTGCACGAACTGGAAAGCTCAATCTACATTGCCCGGGCGCTGGAATTGCCGTTTGTGTCGGCCATTCCGGCGATGGTCTTGGATTCGAAAATTCTCAAATCCATGCGGTATGCCGTCCGGGGCACGATTCTGGCCGCTCAGGAAGCCCTGACGCACGGAATCGGGGTCAATCTGGCCGGGGGCTATCACCATGCAAGTCGAGGTCGGGGAGAGGGTTTTTGCATTTACGCCGATATTCCGATTGCGATTGCTGAACTGCACCGCACCAAAGAGTTGAGCCCGGAGGATAAAATCCTGATTCTCGACCTGGATGCTCACCAAGGCAACGGGATTGAGCGCATTTGTAACCAGTTGAGCTTTCAAAATGTGTTCATCTTTGATGTCTATAACGAAGACATCTACCCTGGAGACACCGAAGCCAAAAAGCGAATCAATTTTAACTTTCCAATCCAAACCAATACAGCCGATGGTGTCTATACCGGGATTGTGATGGAGTACCTGCCGCGTGTGCTCAAGGAACTGGGCAATGTCAAACTGGTTTTTTATAATGCTGGAACCGACATTTTTGAACATGACCCGCTCGGGCAACTCAAAGTAACAGAAAATGGTGTTCTGAGCCGCGATACGTTTGTGTTTAACACGTTGATGACCGCGAATTTACCCTTTGTAATGGTGTTGAGCGGCGGCTATACCAAACAAAGCTACCATCTGGTGTCACGAAGTTTACGCTATCTTCTGGAGCGAAGTGGCATGGAGCCGAAATAATATCAGTTTGGAGTCAGGAGCAACCACTCTTAGTTTGGAAATAAAGAGAGTGTCAAGAGTCCCGCCTTTAGGCGGCAGCATATTCTTTGAGATCAAATTTGGGGTACCAAACCCGCTGGAAGGCAGCAACGGGGATCAGTTTCACTGGTTGGGTCGCTAATTCCCGAACCACCGCCGCGACATCCCTCCTGGAAAAATCGATAGAATGAGTTTTTTCACTACTTGCGCCGGAAGATCTTTTTAATGTCCGGTAAAAACTCCTGAAACAAATTTGATGCAAACCGAATCGCCAGACTGGTGTTCCCAAGCCGGACGCCATCGCCCCGGGCCGTAAACCGGTCAGGGAACCAGGCATGGGCGGCAATCATATTGGAGCCATAAATTGAAGCCAGCGTCGGGAA
>DAOQNB010000195.1:0-8364 GCA_035335845.1 Acidobacteriota bacterium
TCTTGGTTCTTGGTTCTTGGTTCTTGGTTCTTGGTTCTTGGTTCTTGGTTCTTAGAAGGTATTGGTCCCCAAGCACCAGGCACTAAGCACTAAGTACCAGGCACTAAGTACCAGGCACTAAGTACCAGGCACTAAAACCCAGACACCAAAAAACTTAGTACCCGCGCAACGGAAAATCTTTGCGCAACGGATACCCTTCCAGGTCTTCCGGTGTCAGAATTTTGCGGAGATCGGGGTGATTGACAAATGTAATCCCTAATAAATCAAAGGTTTCGCGCTCGTGCCAGTTGGCGGTGGCCCAGATTCCCGACACGGTTGCCACCTGACAATCATCTTCTGGAACGCGGACTTTGAGCCGCAGACGGATTTTGTTGGGAATTGAAAACAGATGGTACACGACTTCAAACCGTGGATCTTCTTCCAGCCCGCGATCAACACCACACAAATCCGACAGCAGATTAAACAGCAATTTGGGTTCATCACGCAGGAAGCGGCAGACGGGCACAATGGATTCACGCTTGACGTAGACCGTCACTTCGCCGTTTTGAACTTTAATGTCTTCGACCGCATCGGCAAACCGCAACCGTAATTCGGCCAGGGTATCAGTGGCGCCCTTGACCGTTGAAAGCTGGGCGTCAAGGGTTTCCAAAGCAGTTTCGTTGATGCTCATTTGGCAGCCACCTCTTCTAAAAGATCAACGTCTTTGCGATCACGCAGACTCTCGGTCATGATTTTTTCCTGCAGTTTCATTACGGCATACATTAAGGTCTCAGGGCGTGGCGGGCACCCGGGCACATAGACATCAACCGGGACCACCTGATGGACACCCTGCACAATTGCGTAGTTGTCAAAAATCCCGCCAGCCGTCGCGCAGGCACCCATTGAGATCACCCACTTTGGCTCTGGCATCTGGTCATAGATTCGCCGCAGGACCGGGGCCATTTTGCGCGAGACACGGCCCGCGACAATCATCACATCAGCCTGGCGCGGGCTGGCTCGAAACACTTCAGCGCCAAAACGGGCTAAATCATTGCGAGCAGAGGTGATATTCATCATTTCAATTGCACAGCAGGCCAATCCAAAAGTCGCCGGCCACAATGATGATTTGCGCGACCAGTTCACCAGAAAATCCAATGTCGTCAGACCAACTTCCGGCAACATGTCTGCAAGCTTTGTCTCTAAACCCATAGATCAACCCTCACTTCTGAATTCTGAATTCGTTAACTCTTTGATAATCAATCAGATGAAGTTTGAATCTTCAACCGAAAGATTTTTTCTTCATTCACCTATTTGTTCCAGCGAAAGACGCCTTTTTTCCAGATGTAGATATACCCAATGAACAGAATGGTGATAAACACCATCATTTCAGAAAATACAAAAATCTTGAATCCCTGTGAAATCGCAGCCAGGTCTTTAAACACCACGGCCCAGGGAATCAAGAAAATGGCTTCAATATCAAAGAGGATAAAGAGCAGGCAGATCAGGTAAAACTTCACTGAAAAGCGTTCGTGGGCCGATCCAACTGGATCTTTCCCGCATTCGTATGGCATCAACTTTTCACGGGTATTGAGGCGGGGGCCGATCAACCGGGATGTATTGAGCATCACCAGCGCCGTTCCGGCAGCCAGAAAAAACACCATCAAAATTGGAAAATAGGCAAGCAAGCTGTCAGGTTGCATGACGGAATCCTTCGTACAGTGCGCACCAATCAACGCTGAGATCAATTGATGAGGCGCAGTCTTGGTTTCGGAGTCTCTGGTTTTTGGTACACAAGTGAGAGGCCAGGGGTTTCAGACGAAGCACCAGACACCAGACACAGAAAGTAGAGGACTGAAGAGTACCACAGCGTTTGTGCGGCAAAGCATGCGCCAGGACGGGATGGTATTCCCGGCTGATCGGCATAAAGCGTTGCTGCGTCAAGATGTTAGGAAAAACGCGGGGGCAAGAATTTGCTCCGTGATACTAGGCCAGCCGACTTTGGAGTGTCAAGGACAGGCTGCCTTCCCTGATGGGAAGATCCTTGCGCCCCTTGCTCCAAACCACCTCTTATCCTTATTATGTATGGCTTCCATCAGTCAAGTTGCTGTCACGACATCGTCATCCATCACAACTCTTTATGTTGCGTGCCGGGAACGGTTTGACCGACCTGCGGCCCAACCGTACTTTTCTGTCGAGGGAAATGACACATCACGATGAACGACAAACGAGCTTCCTCCGCCCCTCAAACCACCAGTTCGGGGGACAGACTGTCATCCGGTCCGCCGTCAGAGACCTTTATGACAGCACCCACAACTGGGGCCAATCCAAATGCACTCAAGGCCGCCCTCCAACGGGAGCAGGCTGCCCGGAATCGACTGGATGCCCTGGTTAAAATCAGCAGTGCCGTCAATTCAAGCCGCGATTTAAATGGCATCTTTGAAGTCATTGCGGCTGAAGTCCGGCATCTGGTGCCATTTGACCGGGCCAGCCTGGCTTTTTTAAACGAAGATCGAACCCGAGTCCAGGTCTATGCCCTGTCGTCGGACGACCCAGCTTCACTCCAGGTCGGAAACAACAACCCGGCTGAAGGCACTGTCACCCAATGGGTGGTTGATCGGGGGGAACCAGTCATTAGCAATGACTTGCAGGCTGAATCAAGGTTTGTTTCGCATCCCAACATGCTGGCCCAGGGCTTTCGGTCATCGGTGTCATATCCACTCATTGTTCGCGAACAAAAACTTGGCACGCTCAATTTCACCAGCCGTCAGGCAAACTGCTATAGCGAAGCCGATCTTGACATTATTCGACTGGTGGCAGATCCAATTGCGATTGCGGTTGACAACCTGCGTCTGCTCTCGCTGGCCGAGATGCGCCTGCGCGAAGCCCAGGCCGTTGCCGCCCGCGAAGAAACGATCAACCGCATTGTCAGTGCGATGCGGCGCACGCTGGATACTGAATCAATTTTGCACACCACCGCCGAACAACTCGGGCGACATACAAAGGCCGACCGCTGCCTGGTCTACACACTGGAAGACACTGATCGCTCCGGTTCGGTTCGAGCCAGTTGTTTTGCCCTGGATCCAGCCTTTTCAGGTGCCGCCACCTGGCCCACGATTCGTGAAGCAATCACGTCTAATTTGATCCAGGGCCGGCATCTGTCCTTCCCTGATACCTCGGCTGACTCAGCGCCGGCAGCCATTAACAGCCTGCATCGTATTTTTGAAATTGGGTCCGTGGTTTATGTACCGGTGATTTCGCAAGACAAATTGACGGCGGTGATCGAACTCAACCAAAACACCGCTCGCGAATGGAGCGAAAGCGATGTCACCCTGGTCAAAGCTGTGGCTGATCATCTGGCAGTATCACTCTATCAATCCCAGCTTCACCACGAAGTGATCCGGCACAGCGCCGAAAATGCCCACCTGGTCAATGAACTTCGCGAAACCAATCAGAAGCTGGCCAAAGTCAATAAACTGAAAGATGAATTCCTGGCCAATCTCTCGCACGAACTCCGCACTCCGTTGACCGCCATTACGGCCTGGGCCGAACTGCTGGATACCCTCTATGCCAGAGACCTTGGACTGCGCACTCCGGAACTCAGCGAAGGGCTCAACACCATTCTCAATTCTTCGACCGCATTGACTCAGATCATTGAGGATTTGATTGACCTCTCGCGGATTCAAAATGACAAACTTGACCTTGACCTGATCCCAACCGACATCCACGCGCCAATTAAAGAAGCGCTGCAGATGATCCGCCAGCAAGCAAAAAACAAGCAGATCCAGCTTGAACTTCGACAGGATCCCCATCTTCCAGCCATGCCGGTTGACTCACAACGCATCCGGCAGGTGATTTGGAATTTGTTGAGCAACAGCCTGAAGTTTACGCCTCCCAACGGTAAGATCATCGTCACAACGCAACTCCGAGACAATCAGGTAGAAATCCTGGTGCAGGACAGCGGGATTGGAATCGAACCGTCATTTCTGCCCTATGTGTTTGATCGTTTCCGCCAGGAAGAAGGCACCAAAAAACGCCGTTTCCAGGGTCTGGGCATTGGGTTGACCATTACCAAGGCGTTGATCGAAGCCCATCACGGACAAATCAGCGTCTCAAGTGCTGGCCGCAACCAGGGCACCACCTTTACCCTGACGCTGCCACTGCCAGTCAAAACGTTGCATACACTGCCCGCCGCGACCGAAAGTACAAAGGGGACGGTGGATACCCCATCGTCGCAGAAGGAAATCCTGGTGGTTGAGGATGACCCGCTGGTCCTCCGACTGGTTGGACGCATGGTCGAACACCTGGGCTATACACCTCATCTGGCCGAAAGCGGTCATCTCGCCCTGCAACTGCTTGAACAATGGACGCCGGCGCTCATCCTGACCGACATCAACATGCCTGAAATGGATGGGTTTGAATTTCTGACCATGCTGCGCAAGTCACCGCACACGGCCCATACGCCAGTGGTTGCCTTAACCGCATTTGTTACCAACACCGACCGGGCCCACATGGAAAAAGCCATGTTTGACGGCATTCTGGCCAAGCCAGTGCGGCAATATCAACTGGCGGAAATGATTCAAAAACAACTGACCGTGGAGTGCGGTGGCTCGCCGCCGCTGTAATGTTTCAAAACTGTGGAGTGCGGCGGCTTGACGCCGCCTTGATGTTTTCCAAGAGGTGTTTTCATGGGTTTTGCCATCAATCGTGCACATTTCAGCCGCACCTTCCTGAAGTCACACCACATTCGCTGGGTCGGATTTGGTGCGTGGTGCGCCCTGCTTCTGTTTTCCAACTGGGTGCCGATTCCAACAGTTTCAGCCGAAGGACCGTTAGCACCGGTTCGAATGCTGGTCAATCAACCAGTCAGCGAATACAAACTTCGTCGTCAAAAACTGATGGACCAGACCCGTGACGGGATTGTGGTCTTGATTGGAAATCTGGACGAAGGAAACGGAATTGACACCAAGTTTCGCCAAAATGATAACTTTTTGTATCTGACGGGGGTGGAAACACCTGGCGCCTATTTGATTCTGGTGCCTGATGGGTATCAGGGCGCCAAAGAATTGTTGTTTATTCCACCACGCAATCCAAACCAGGAGCGCTGGACAGGCCCCCAAATTGGGCCCGGCGAAGAGGCCGCCAGATTGTTCAATGTGGATCGGGTTCTTTCATCAAGCGATTTTTACCGGGTGCTCTATGACATCACCAATGCGGAATTTCGCAACGACTGGAAAAAGCTCTACACGATTGACTTTGGAAACGGGGCAAAATTTACCCGTGAACGCGAGTTCACTGATACCTTGCGCCAGACGCTCTATAACCTCCAGATTGTGGATGTGACCTCGAAAATTGGCGAAATGCGCCGTATCAAAACGGCACCTGAAATTGCCCTGCTCCAGAAAGCAATTGAAATTACGGGTGAGGCGCAACGGGATGCCGCGCAACGATTGGCACCAGGGCGATATGAATTTGAGCTGGAAGCCCTGATCATTGGCGCCTTTTTGCGCCAGGGGGCCGAGCGGGCGGGCTTTCCCTGCATTGTCGGCTCTGGTGTGTATTCCACCATCCTGCATTACAACAAAAATCGGAAACAAATTGACGACGGAGACACTGTGGTGATTGATATTGGCGCTGAATACAGCCAGTACACCGCCGACATCACCCGTACCTATCCAGCCAACGGGAAATTTACCAAACGCCAGCGTGAACTCTATGAACTTGTGCTGGCTGCCCAGACAGAAGCCACCAAAGACTTTAAGCCTGGCCAGACAACCATCAATGATTTAAATCGTGTGGTGCGTGATTTCTTTCACAAGAGCCCGTTGCGCGGTGGCAACAACCTGCCGATGGATTACTTTTTTATCCATGGCCTGACCCACTATCTCGGCATGAATGTCCACGACGTCGGAGATATCTCAGCACCATTGGCACCAGGAACCGTGATTACCATCGAGCCCGGACTCTATATCCCGGACGAAAAAATCGGGATCCGAATCGAAGATGATTATCTGGTTACTGAAAAAGGATTGGAAAAACTCTCCAAAAGTATTCCTTCCCAACCAGATGAAATTGAACGCCTGATGGCGGAAAACCCAAAGTAGGGTTTAGGGTTCAGGGTTCAGGGTTCAGGGAAAAGACAAAAAAGACCACAAGGACGAAAAAGACGAAAAGGACATAAATTTCGAAAACCCCGAAGCGCGGAACCTTTCCCGTCAAACCCCGAACCCCGAACCCCGAACCCTGAACCCTGAACCCTATCTCCACCCCCTCTACCTACACGCTATGATTCAAAGCCTTCTTACTCGTTCGCTTCAACGTCGAGCGGATTCGCTCACGATTACTGGCCGGATTTTGTATCTCACCGAAGACCCAACCCTGATCAAACAGCAACTGGCTGGTCAGGATCTCAACTGGTCACCAGATAACCCAGCCCTGAAATTACGCGACAACATCAGCACTGACGAAATTACCCCTGGGTATGTGTGTTATTACTATGACGAGACATTGGGTGAATTTCCCTACGTCGGGTTGAAATGCGGCGACCAGTTGCCGATTGGTCGAAACGACATCCGACAGGGTGGTTTTGCCGTTTCGGTTTCAGGCACCCGTCGTGGAAAAGGCTCCAGCCGCGAGCAGTCGCCGTTTGCCGAACTCACTGCCGGAATCCAGGTTGTGATTGCTGAAAATATTGAGCGCATTTACAACCAGAACTGCCAGAACCTGGGCATCCTGACGTCAACCAATTTCGCCCTCCTCGACAAAATGAAAGCTGGTGAAGAAATCCCATTGGCTGAATTCACCACAGATGCCGATGAAATCACGCGCCAGATTATCGAATACGGCGGGCTCTTTGCCTTCAATCTGGCCCGACTCCAGGGCCAGGTTAGCATTCCGGAAATCACCACCGCGCCGCGCCCGATGACGCTGGCAGAGAAGATTTTTGCCGAACATATGGTGGTAGATCTGGCTCAAAACCAGCTTGGCGTCGCTGCCGTCAAACCAGGAGATGCCGGGTTTGTGCGGGTTGACTGGCGATTTAGCCATGAATATGTAACACCGATGGCCGCCAGCTTTTTTGAAAAGTATGTTGGCGCCGATGAAAAAGTCACCCATCCGGAATCAGTACTGCTGTTCCGCGACCATTTGACCTTTCTGGATCAGGTTTTGTCGCCAGAACGCCGCAAGCTTGGGTTGCTTGACGCCGCCGCCGGACTCGCCATCAAACAGCAATCTTTTGCCAGCCAGCAGGGACTCACACTCCATGGCGAACTCACTGATCGCAAAGGGTCAGAAGCCATCTGTCACAGCAAGATGCTGCAATCCTATGTGCTCCCTGGACAGATTATTGTCGGCTCTGACTCACACACGACCCATTCCGGCGCCGTGGGATGTATTGCTTTCGGTATCGGCACAACCGATGTCTTTAATGCCTGGATTACCCAGGATGTGCGGGTCAAAGTCCCGCCGTCAGTCAAAATCGTGGTTCACGGTCGCAAACCTGACAGCCTGACAGCCAAAGACTTTATGCTGGAGATTTTGAGGCATCCCTATGTCAAAAATGGCGAAGCCATCGGCAGTATTGTCGAATATACTGGCGAAGCTGTGGCCGCACTGTCCATTGACGAGCGTGCCACGATGACCAACATGGCTGCCGAAGTGGGTGCCTTTACCGGCATTGTGGCCGCTGATGAAAAAACGGTTGAGTACCTGATTGCCCAACGCGGTATGTCACGGGCCGAAGCCGAGCGGCTCTGTGCTGGCCGGTACAGCGACCCTGATGCTGAATATGCCAGAGTGATCGAAATTGATGCCTCAGCCATGCGACCACTGGTTGCCCTGCCCGGCGATCCGGGAAATGGGGTGGCCATTGATGAACTGACTGAACCAGTCAAAATTGATATTGCCTATGGCGGCTCCTGCACCGGCGGCAAAGCCGAAGACATGGACCTCTATGCCCAGGTCTTTCGCGAAGCTCTTGACCAGGGAAATCGGGTGGCCGACTCGGTTCAGTGCTTTATTCAATTTGGCTCACAGGAAGTTCGTGAATACAGTCTGGCACGCGGGTATCTGGAAATTTTTGAGAAGGTCGGAGCCCAGGTCATCGAACCAAGCTGCGGTGCCTGTATCAGTGCCGGTCCAGGTGTCAGTACCCGACCGGACCAGATCACGATTTCGGCCATCAACCGGAACTTTCCTGGCCGGAGCGGCCCCGGACAAATGTATCTGGCCAGCCCGTTAACCGTTGCCGCCTCAGCCATTGCCGGGCGCATCACGGAATACAAACCAGCCCCCCAAAAGCGCAGTGCCCAGGGGAAATAATGCCAGTTCAGGGGTCAGGGGTCAGGGGTCAGGGAAAAGACCAAAAGGACATAAAGGACATAAAGG
>DAOQNB010000196.1:0-4199 GCA_035335845.1 Acidobacteriota bacterium
CCTCCCTCCAGCCTCTTTTTTATTGTGCTCATCCTGTTCACTCTGATGACAACTGCAACCGGTGCTCATCCTGCACCTCAACCAGTTCGACATATACCACCTGATCCAACCCTGGTTGCTGAAATCGAACGAATAAAAGCGATTGACCACCATGCCCATCCGATGCGGCTGGTGAAGGAAGGCGAGTGGGACAATGAATCAGACGCGCTCACGCTTGAGGGGATTGAACCGTTTTCCACACCTGTCCGCTTGCGTCCGGATAACCCCGAATATATTGCAGCCTGGAAGGCGCTCTATGGATATCCTTACACCGATGCGACTGAAGCGCATGTGCGTGAATTGAAGGAATTGAAACGACAGGCAATGAGCAACCAGGGTGATAGGTATCCAGCCTGGGTGCTTGACCAGTTGGGGATTGAAACCATGTTTGCCAACCGGGTGGCAATGGGGCGGGGTCTTCAAGCACCACGTTTCAGGTGGGTCAGTTTTATTGATGCCTTACTGTTCCCTCTGAGCACCAAAGCGGCGCGAAATATCAATTCCGATTATCGTTCTTTCTACCCCGATGAAGAGCGCATTTTAAAAAACTACCTTACCAGTCTGGGAATAAAATCATTGCCGGCGACATTGGGGAATTATCTGGCAACGGTTGTGACGCCCACGCTGGAACAGCAAAAACGCGACGGTGTCGTAGGGGTCAAGTTTGAAGCGGCGTATCTGCGTACCCTGGACTTTGCCGATGCCGATGAAGCTGAAGCCAGCAGGATCTATGCAAAGTATGTCAGAGGTGGTGAGCCACCGACTGCCGGGTACAAAGTGCTGCAAGATTATCTTTTCCGTTCCATTGCACGAGAGGCAGGCCGCCTTGGTCTTGCCGTCCATATTCACACCGGAATTGGGATTGGTGCCTATTTCAATGTGAACGGATCCAACCCGCTCTTGCTTGAGTCAGCCCTCAATGATCCGACTTTGCGCAAGACAAATTTTGTGCTGGTGCATGGCGGCTGGCCCTTTGCGACACAAACAGCCGCCTTACTTTCAAAACCGAACGTCTATGCAGATTTTTCCGCCCAGACATTTCTCCGTCAACCGCACGAATTGAGCCTGGTGCTCCGTCAATGGCTGGAGTTTATCCCGGAAAAAGTGTTGTTTGGCACAGATGCGTTTGGCCTGACCCCGGAAATTGGATGGGAAGAAGTAGGCTGGCTTACCACCACGAGTAGCAGAAAAGCACTGGCACTGGCCCTCACCGGCATGATGAACGATGGCGAAATCACACGAGACCAGGCGGTAAAGCTGGCACGCATGGCACTGCGTGAAAACGCGATCAATCTGTATGGACTCAAGACCGAATAACTCTTGATGCGGATGCAGTCTTTGAAATACCGCTTATGGCAACAACTGGCCTTGTTACGTGAGACAAAAGGAGACGTTCACAATGAGTGTATCCCTGGACATTTCCCAACCAGCCGAGACGAAGCTTCCTCCAGGACCAAAAGGGATCCCATTTTTGGGGAGTTTTTTAGATTTTCGCCGTGATCCGCTCGGTTTCCTGAGAACCGCGGCGCTTGAGTATGGCGATGTTGTGTATCTGAAATTTTGGAACCAGCGGATATATCTCCTCAACCATCCTGATTACATTCGCGATGTGTTGATGACTGGTAACCAGAATTTTATCAAAAGTCGTGGTGTTGAGCGCACAAAAGTGTTTCTGGGAAAAGGGTTATTAACCAGTGAAGGTGAATTCTGGCGACGTCAACGCCGACTTTCGCAACCAGCTTTTCACCGCCAACGCATTGCCGCGTACGGAGCGGTGATGGTTGAAAAGGCACAACAGATGCGAGCCCGATGGCAGGAAGGTGACCGGCTCGACCTGAGGAAAGAAATGATGCGACTGACACTGGCGGTCGTCGGCAAAACCCTCTTTGACGCTGATGTTGAAGGCGATGCCGAAAATGTTGGCGCTGCGTTGAATGTCATTGAGCAGAATTTCAACCGGCTGTTGCTGCCGTTTGCTGAATGGCTCGACAAATTGCCGTTACCTTCCAATCTTCGGCTCTGGCGGGCAATCGAGACGCTAGACGCGGTGATCTATCGCCTGATTTCGGAACGGCGGTCAACTGGCAAAGACCATGGGGACTTGCTCTCGATGCTGGTCTTTGCCCGTGATGAAGAAGGGGACGGCACCGGAATGGACGACCGCCAGTTGCGAGACGAAGCAATGACAATTTTCCTGGCCGGGCACGGAACAACAGCTCATGCACTGACCTGGACCTGGTATTTGCTGTCGCAAAACCCGGCGGCTGAGTCAGCACTTCACGCCGAGCTTGACCAGGTCCTCAAGGGTAGAGTTCCAACATTCGAAGATTTGCCCAACCTGCGATACACCGAAATGGTTTTCAATGAGGCCATGCGGATGTATCCACCAGCCTGGGCATTGGGCCGACGGACAATTGATGGGTTTGACGTGGGGGGCTATCATATTCCGGCTGGCGCCACCATCGTGCTCAGTCCCTGGGTGATGCACCACGACCCACGGTACTTTCCTGATCCATTCCATTTCGACCCTCAACGATGGACACCTGAAGCCAGAGCCGAACGCCCAAAGTTTTCCTTTTTTCCGTTTGGTGGCGGCTCACGCGTCTGTATCGGCGAGAGCTTTGCGCGAATGGAAGGGGTGCTGCTCATTGCAACTCTGGCCCAACAGTGGCGGCTTCAGTTGGTTCCACATCAAACCGTTGAACCCCAGGCAATTATTGCCTTGCAGCCCAAAAATGAACTCTGGATGACGGCAGTTGGCAACGGGAACCGTCGCTTCTCAGAAAAAGAATGTGGAGCACGGTGACTTGTCAAAGTTTTGGTATACAACAAGTTTAAGGAGTGCAACGATGATTCATCATATTTCGATTTCAGCAAAAAATACCCGGAAAGCGGCTGATGTTCTGGCAGAAGTTATTGGTGGTCAAGTAGTTCCAGCACCGCCTGAGTTTCCATCCAATTCCTGGTTTGTACTGGCTGGGGATGCGCATGGCACGTTTGTTGAAGTGATGCCATATGGAACGGAACTCCAGCCCGGAGATGGGCTTCCAAATTTTGTCCCAACCGAGCCGGGCTCACCCTATTCAGCCAGTCATGCCCTGATTTCAGTGACGGCCACCTGTGATCAAGTTGTACAGATTGGCCAGCGTGAAGGCTGGAAAACCGAGCGGTGCCAGCGTGGGCCGTTTGATTTGATTGAATTTTGGGTTGAGAACCGAATTTTGTTTGAGTTCACCACACCGGAAATGACAGCCCAGTACATCAGATTTTTAACCAGTCCAAACGGGCTTCAACCCCCACTTGATTGAGAATTTGAACCACACCAACTCTAAAGTTCTCTTTCGGGTTGATGGACATGAGCAGCTTAGGACCATTTAACTGTATTTGATTCTATGCTTTAACCTGTTGTGAACGCGTTCACAATTTTGAAAATCACATCAGGCATTTGACGGCAAGAAATACGCCGAACTCAATTCAGATCGCAGGTTTTCTGGTGGGAAGGACAAACGTTCCTGGATTTTGTTTTTGGGATTGACTCAAATCCAGGTTCACATTTTAATGTGTTTCCCAACCTTACCCCCCAATCTCATTTCTGACATATCTCAAATAAATGGAGCATCTTTCAATGTCTGACAACACTGTAAATCCCACCACGCCAGCACCCAGCGTGCCGGAAAATGAAGCCCAGCAACCAGCTTCTGAACTGGCCATCAAAACCAGTCTTAAAGCTGGAGACGGTGATGCCAAAGGTCCTGGTGAAGGCGGCCTTTGGGATCACAATGGCTAATCTCTGACTGGATCCGGTTGAGGAATCTAAAGAGCATGCGGTTTTCCAGGAACTTCCATCTGGATTAACCGCATGCTCTTATTCCATCCACGAGTTGAGTCAATTTGCAATGAAACGCTAGTATAAAAAATCATTCAAATAATTGAATAAATTGAATTTAAATACTTCATTAGAGTTTTTTAGATATTTTTAACCACGAAACACACACCATGCGCAACAGGGATCAAATACCTCAATAGACATCAGGTGGAAGACATCGGGCTGAAGAAGTTGGACTCAGGATATTGAACCCGGTTTTTTCAGCCCGAAGTCAGACGAATGGACTGCAACAACTGGGTTAAATCCTGAATTGAGAATGGTTTGACCAGCCGAC
>DAOQNB010000196.1:4299-8356 GCA_035335845.1 Acidobacteriota bacterium
ATGGACTGCAACAACTGGGTTAAATCCTGAATTGAGAATGGTTTGACCAGCCGACTGGTAAATCCATAGCGCTGGGGAAAAACTATACAGGGATCGTTGATATATCCGCTGCAGGCGACAGCATGGACAGTTGGATCCAGTTTCTGGAGTTGATGCAGGGTATCAGCCCCACCAGTTCCACCTGGAATCGTCAAATCCAAAATCACCAGATCAAATGGAGTCTGGTGCTGTTGAGCCGACTGAAATTCGGTTATTACGTCAGCCCCATCAACCACTTTGGTAACATCACACCCCAAACATTCGAGTGAATCTTTCAGTAAATCCCCGACCAGCAGATCATCTTCGAGCACCAAAATCCGCAACTGTCCAAATTGGGACGAATTTGATTCAATTTCCCGTGGTAACAACTCAGATGGTTGTACCACAATGGCGGGCACCCAAATCGTAAATTGCGTTCCGTGTCCTGGCTGGGAATGAACCGTGATATGGCCATTATGACGACGCACAATCGAATGGACCACGGCCAGCCCGAGTCCGCTCCCGTGATGTTTCGTGGTGAAATAAGGGTCAAAAATTTTATGGATGTTTTCGGGCTGGATTCCACCCCCCTCGTCTGAAAATTGCAATCGCAGATAGGGACCGGCTTTGAGTGGCAGTGCCGAGTCTTCGGTGAGCATGTCGTTGGTGGCTGAAATTGTGATTTGCCCACCACCCGGTAATGCGTCACGAGCATTCAAAACCAGATTTTGCACCACTTGCCCGATCTGGTTCGGATCCACATTGGCCTCCCACAACCCGGAATCAAATTCAAACAGGCATTTCACTTTTGAGCCGCGCAAGACAAAAATGGCCGCTTCGGAAAGCAGTGATCGGATATCAGTCGGGGTCCGTTGCGGGGCGCCGCCTTTCGAAAACGTCAAGAGTTGCTGGGCAAGTGCGCGTGCCCGATCAACTGCGCTTTCAACAACTTGAAGTTTGGCGTCAACTTTTACCGGGTTATTGAGCATATGTCTGGCGAGTGAAACATTGCCCAGAATCGCTGCCAGCAGGTTATTAAAATCGTGGGCAATGCCGCCAGCCAGCACCCCTAAACTTTCCAATCTGGAGAGTTTCTGGCGTTCTTCTTCCTCTCGTTTGCGCTCTGTGACATCAATATTGATCCCAACAATTCCGCAAATCTTTCCTTCATCCCAAATTGGCAGGATCAATTGCCAAAGCACACGTTGCTCACCGTTGATCAGAAAAGGATTTTCCTCGTTAATGTGCTCACCATTAAAGGCCCGGGTGTGATTGATTTTCCATTGCTCGATGGTTTCCTTTGGCTGGCTGGCTTCATCGGGAAACTGTCCAACAATCGAGCCCCAGTGTTTTCGGGATTCAGCATTTTGGAAGGTGCAGCGATGGCTGATATCTCGAATCCAGATGTCAAAGGGGATCACTTCCAAAAGCGCCTGCAAATGGGCCCGACTCTGGCGCAGGGCTTCGGCGGCTTCCCGTTGCTCGGTCAGGTCAATCACCAGCCCTTCGAGCAAGATTGGATTTCCTTCTGGATCAAACACAATCCGATAGCGGTCCTGGACCCAGCGAGTATTTCCGTTTTTATGGATCACCCGGTAAATCAGTTCGCCTTCGGGTTGGGTTTTACACTTCTCGACCCGCTGGCGGACCATCCCTAAGTCATCAGGATGAACGCACGTTTCCCATAATTGAGGTGTTTCAAAGAAATCAGAGGCTGGGTATCCGGTAATTCCTTCAATGGCTGGATTGAGATAGAGGGTTTGATAGTCAGGTAATGAAACCGACCACAGAATTTCCCGCATCCAGTTTAAAATACCATCCAGGCGACTCTGGCTTTGTTTGAGTGCTTCCAGGGTGGCCCGTTGCTCGGTCACATCTCTGAAATTGACCACAATCCCCTGAACAATCGGATTTGCCAGCAGGTTTCGGCTATAGAGTTCGACCGTCCGCCAATCGCCATTGGTATGTTGGATTCTGGTTTCAATAATCCGGCCTTCATCGGGATGACCGATAAAGCGCTGGGTCTGCTCACGGACCTGGTCTGCATCATCTGGATGAACATTGGTATAGGGACTTTGCCCAATGATCTGATCTGGCCGCCGACCAGTAATCTGCTCAATCGGAGGGTTGATATAGGTCACAACTCCGTGTTGATTGACCACAGCCATCGCTTCAAATGACTTCTCCACCAGGGTTCGAAACCATTCTTCACGCTCGCGGAGTCGGTCTTCGACCAGCCTGCGCTCAGTGACGTCATGAAAGCTAAATACAATGCCCTTGAGTTTGGGGTCAGACAGATAGTTTTGAGCTTTTCCTTCAATCCAGCGCCAGGTGCCATCTTTATGCTGAATTCGAACGAGGGCCGTTTTGATGGTTTCCGGATGCGTCACCAGTTGATCAAATTCTGACTGTAAAAGGGCAACATCATCCGGGTGAATATACGTAAACCCATTGATTCCATGGACTTCAGCTAAATTCCGCCCCAGAACATAGACATTATTTTGACTGGTATATCGGGTTGATCCATCAGAAGAAACCACCGTCATGGCTTCTGGAACTTCGTTGACCAGTCGCCGGAGCCGACGGTCAAAATACTCTCGATGAAGGCTGGTAAGGCACGGCTTGAGTCGTTTGGGTGATTCCAACAAGACATAATCCTGGAGCTGGCCTTGTTCAAATGCCTCAAAGGCAGTGTCTTCTGCCTGAGTTGTAACCACACCAACGATTGGGATCAGATGAAACCGGGTACTGAGCTGGGTTAACAGCGATGACTCAATGTGTTGCGTCACCACAATATCTGGGATCTGGGTGAATTCTCTTCCAAGAGATGGATCTGTGAGACTGAATGAGAATCCAAACTCGCTCAGGATGTCAGACAGTGGATCGGGGGCAGTTGAAATCAAGAGAACATGCGGTAAGAGTAAATCCTCAACGGGAGGTGACGGCTCAAGCATAAAGGTACCTGGCAGGAAATTGACTGGCTAAACTTTTCTGTTGATTGACGTTCTCAACATATCAGGAACGAATAAGAAGCAACAATCATTTTGCGGCACCTCAGAGGTCAGCGTCTCAATTATAGCGGAATTTCGAGCGGAGTTATTCAGGATTGGTTCGAGTTGATGGCAAATTTTGGGTTTCCACCAGATTGGTGGTGGTAAACTCAGCCGTGGGCAAGGCCGCAATCTCCCGATTCTGGTCCGCTGATCGGGCTGAGTGCGGAAGTTGATCACTTTCTTCAGGGAGTATATTGAGAATCTGGGCAATCTGGTCCGCAAATTCCTGGGCAGTTGGGCGATCAACTGGTTTCTTGGATAACCCACACAAGACCAGTGCTTCAACGGCTTCAGGAACATATTCAGCAAATTTCCGGACTGGTGGCGGGGGATATTGCAAGTGAGCCACCACGAGACTGGCAAATGCCTGGGCGTGTTCGGCAAACGGCTGCCTGCCGCACAGGAGTTCATACATCATCACGGCCAGACTGTAGATATCAGAGCGGCCATCATACGGGTGAGCCGCCAGACGTTCCGGCGCCATATAGGCCGGAGTTCCCACAATCCCCCCAGTTGCAGTGAGTTGCATCCATTCGCCGGTATCATCGCCAAACATTTTCGCCACACCAAAATCAAGCACTTTGACGATTTCACCGCCTGGTCCCTGGTGGAGAAAAACATTCTCGGGTTTGATGTCGCGGTGGATGATGCCCTGAGTGTGGGCTTCGATCAGGGCATAACAGACCTGTTGCGCAATCCGCAAACTGTGTCGAACTGACAGAACCGGCGTTTCCTTTAATATCTCACTCAGCACCTGACCCTGTAACAACTCCATGACCAGAAACGCGATGCCATCGGCTGAAATCCCTGAATCCAGGACCTGAATTGCATTTGGGTGATTGACGCGCGAGGCGGAAATCCCTTCCCGTCGAAACCGCTCAATCGCATCGGCACTGTCATTACCCGGTGACGGTTTAAACACTTTGATGGCCACCTGACGATTCAACGCCAGTTGCGTGGCTCGAAACACAATCCCGAACCCGCCA
>DAOQNB010000197.1:0-8347 GCA_035335845.1 Acidobacteriota bacterium
ATAGCGTCGTGGGTACACGACTCAAGCTTGGCCCTTGAGGGCCGAGTCTCTTGACTCGGTTTACGCTGTCAGCACTCGTTGCCGAACTTCGTCAGTGGCCTGGGCAATGAATTGCTCAAGCGGCATCGTTCCAAGATCTCCCTGGGCGCGTGTCCGGACGGCGACCGTTCCGTCTTCGGCTTCGCGGTCACCAATCACCAGCATGTAGGGAATTTTTTGCAACTGGGCCTGACGAATCTTGGCACCGATCTTTTCCCCACGCAGATCAACTTCGACGCGGATCCCAGCTCGTTTCAACCTGTCGCCGATACGGCTGGCACAATCGTTGACCCGGTCTGTAATCGGAAGCACGACGGCCTGAACCGGTGATAACCAGAGCGGGAATCGCCCACCAAAATGCTCAATCAACACGCCAAAAAATCGGTCCAGTGAACCCAAAATCGCCCGATGGACCATAATCGGCGTGTGCGGCTGGTTATCAGCGCCGATGTATTCGAGGTTAAAGCGTCGCGGCAGATTAAAATCAACCTGGATGGTCGCCAGTTGCCAGGTCCGGCGAATCGCATCCACCACTTTCACGTCAATTTTTGGACCATAGAAAGCGGCTTCCCCTTCAACGCGAATATAGGGCAATCCAACTTTATTCAGCGCTTCAGTCAGCGCCGACTCCGCGACTTCCCAGACCTCGTCGCTGCCAAGGTAATTTTTGGCTGTCTTTTCAGCATCCCGAACCGAAAGCTCGATTTTGTAGTCAAACCCGAACGTCGTGTAGATGGTGCGGGCAAATTCAAGACAGGACACGATTTCATCAAGTAAGTTCTCTGGAGTACAGAACAGATGCGCATCATCCTGGGTAAATCCGCGCACCCGCAACAAGCCGTGCTGAACCCCTGAGCGTTCATATCGGTACACTGTCCCCATTTCGGCATAGCGCTGGGGCAAATCGCGATAGCTGCGCTGTTGTGATTTGTAGATTTGAATATGGAACGGGCAATTCATCGGTTTGAGCCGATATTCGACCGATTCATCTTCAAACTTCATCACCGGAAACATGCTCTCCTGATAGTTTTCTTCGTGACCGGAGACGTGCCACAGCGCCCGCGAAGCGACGTGCGGGGTTTTGACCAGGCTGTACCCGTGGGCCAGGAGCTCGCTAAAGATGTACTCCTGCAGCAAATGAAGCATCAGGCCGCCTTTGGGATGATAGAGCGGCAGCCCAGAGCCAATTTGCTCAGTAAAGCTAAACAAATCGAGTTCGCGGCCAACCCGGCGGTGGTCGCGCTTGGCGGCTTCTTCGCGCTGGTGAATCCAGGCATCGAGTTCTTCTTGTGAAAAGAAGGACGTGCCATAGATGCGCTGCATCTGCGGACCTTTTTCATCGCCGAGCCAGTAGGCACCCGCCACCGACAACAATTTAAAGGCTTTGATTTTGGCCGTGCTGGGAATATGCGGCCCACGGCAGAAATCAATAAAATGGTCGCCCAGTTTGTAGAAGCTAGGGTTTTCACCACCTTTTTCGCTGATGAAATAACATTTCAGTTCGTCAGCGCTAAATTGTTGCAAGGCGGCTTCACGGGCAATTTCAACGCGTTCGTACTTGAGGTTTCGCTTCACCAGCTCGCGCATTTTCTTTTCAATGCGGGTCAGGTCTTCAGGCGTGAAGGTTTGAGCCTGTAAAAAGTCGTAATAAAACCCACCCTTCGGATCATCGTGCAGCGCCGGCCCGGCCCCAAGCTTGGTGCCAGGAAACAATTCGAGGACGGCTGCCGCCAGCAAATGGGCGGTCGAGTGATGATAGATTTCGAGTGCTTCTGGGGAATCTGTTGTGATGGCTTCAACGGTGTCGGTGGATGTCACCAACCGGGTCAGGTCGACGGCTTCGCCGTTGACACGGGCTGCAATGGCACGTTTGGCCGTTTCACGATCACGCTGAGACAATACGACCAGCGCCGTCAAAGGGCCGGATTCGACCACTGAAGACACTTCGCTCTGTGAACTCATAACCTCTTACATTCCTCGCTGACTGGCTCTCCCCCGACGAATCAGACCCAAACGCGAGCCTGGCCTCATCAAAGGCGACCAATCACACTCCAAAACTGAAGTCAAAAAATTGAATTATCGGTTGCGCGGTAAGATTCCTCGATCAGCGTCTCAAGGGGGCAACACGGGGTTTAAGCGTGTGGCGGGCTTGCCGGAAAGCGCGAGTGGAGAGGCAACGCCGGGAGAGTGGCGTTTGGTGTGCCCTCCGTGTGGATGGGTGCGGCAAGCGACACAGATTCGAGAATGCAATCTGTGTAAAACCTTGAGCTCTTCTGGAGCTGACGTGAGAATGAACCAGCAGTGACCACCACCCTAAAAAAGGATGGTAGACGCGAGCGGATTTGAACCGCTGACCCCTACCGTGTCAAGGTAGTGCTCTACCCCTGAGCTACGCGTCTATCCGTGGGTGTTGGTCATTGATACTCTGGCCGAATCGCCAAAGTAGCGGGCAACCTTAGCAAACAGTCCCTAAGGTGTCAAGGGGGTAACCGCTCAAGGTTCAAAGTTCAGGGTTTGGGTTCATCCCATTCGTCCGTTGGTTTTTCCTAAATCCTGGTCAAGATGGCGTGACCTCAGGTGTATCAATCTGGGTTGGCCGCTCAGAAAGAGAGTTCCCTCTGGTCGCGGCATTTTCCATATCACTGACCACCCGGCTCTGAGTTGTATCAAATGTTGACTCAGGGACCAGTCGGGTAAACTGGATGTTTTGTTCAGCCAGTGGAATTCCCTTCAAGGCCTGGATCAGCAGTTGGGCCAGTTCTTTGGCGGTTGGCCGATCATCGGGATTTTTTTCAAGCGTTTTCAAGACAATGGTTTCAATGATCGGTGGAATTTGTGGATTGAGTGAACAAATTGACGGTGGAGCATCATTCATATGAGCCAGCATCAGTCCAACCAGCCCGCTTAAATCACGCTCAAACGGAGGCCGTCCGGTGAGGAGTTCAAAGAGTACGATGCCTACGCTGTAGACATCTGAGCGTCCATCATAGGGTTTGGCCGCTACCCGCTCGGGTGACATGTACACCGGAGTGCCAATCAGGCTGTTGGTCATAGTGAGTTTTCGATAATTCTCGTCACCTTCATCGCCAACCATTTTGGCAATCCCAAAATCCACCACCTTGATCACCTCGCCTTCAGGCGTCTGGTTGAGAAAAATGTTGTCGGGTTTGATATCACGGTGAATGATCCCCAGGCGATGGGCTTCGGCCAGGGCATGGCACACTGGAATGATGACTTCCAGACAATGCCGCAACGTGGTGACAGTTCGTGTCTTGAGATCGGCTTCCAGTGATTTTCCACTCAGAAGTTCCATGACCATATAGGCAATGCCCTGAGTCGAAATCCCAGAGTCAAGCACATTGATCACATTGGGATGGGTCAACCGTGAGACCGAAATACCTTCGCGTTTAAAGCGTTCGACCGCATCGGCATTGTCGTTGCCAGGCCGGGGTTTAAATACTTTCACCGCAATGGCTCGCCCGAGGCTGAGATGTGTCCCGCGAAAGACGACCCCAAAGCCGCCTTCGCCAATTTTTTCTTCCAGCCGGTATTTTTCATCCAACACCGTACCGGGCAGAGCCTCGGCCAGGGCTGAGAAAATCCGATCAGCCTGCTGTTGTGAGGCGATCAATTCCTGATTTTTCTGGGAGATTTCCTGAACCTTGCGCTCGGTCTGAACCTGGGCTTCCTGCAACTGGGCCACGGTTTCGGCCAGGGCCACCGTCCGGTCAGCCACCTTGCTTTCCAGTTCCTGATTGAGTGAATCCAGTTCGGTATAGACGCGATTAAATCGGTTTGTCAGAGCCACAGCCATCGAGATGATCAAGGCCGCCATCGCCCACGGTGCAATAAATGGAATCTGAATGAGCCCAAAGGCGCGAGCAATCGTGAGCGTTTCAATCACGGTGACCGCAATGAGTCCAAACACCATGGTCCGGGCATCAGGATGACCACGCCAGGCTTCCTGGGCAGTAAAGATCAAGAACCGGACCATAATCGGGACAATGGATAAAAACATCCAGTGATTCACCTGGGTCAGAACCACCTCCGGCCAGAAGAGAACAATGGCTGAACAGACCAGTTGGACTTCTTCGAGCGCCGGCAGCCACCACTTCGTCGGACAGGACAGCAAATATCCCATAAACCGGACATAGGCAATCACCAGCAGGTGACGTAAAAACACTTTGGTGACATCTGCCAGAAAGGGAGAGGTGATTTCGAGGGCCCAGGCTGTATTACAAAAGGTGTTAATCCCAAAACCAATGGCAAAAACGCCAAACCAAAGATATTCAGTTAGTTGTCGCCTGCCAGCATATAATTGGAAGTGATAGAAACCAACCAGGAGAAAAAAGAAAGTCAGAAACAACTCGGAAAGATTGTCTTTCAGCTTCTGATTGCGGGTCAGTTCAACCTGCTGGGTCAGCACCTCAAAAATGCCCAGCATTACCTGATCGTCAACCGGTTTATGCCGGGCGGCATAAAAAGCGGAGCGTTTGGCATACCCGGGATCCTGCCATAGCCGAATGGCCAGCAACAGGCGTCCATCAGATCCGATGACCTGTGCCGGAATCCGAATCGGGAGTGGACGCACCAGCGGCACGGTCTGGGGAAACGCAAGCGGGGAGGTCGTTCCGATTTCCTGCCCGTTGGCAAAGACCTGATAACTGCCATATTCAAGCTGGCCAAATTGAATTCCAAGTGAACCAGCCACTTGAGGCCCAAGCGTGGTGGGTGACAGTTTGAGTTCCTTGCGATACCAGGAAAAACCACCTGGAGCAGGTGTTTTCCAGGCGTTGGTTAAACTGGTCCCGGCCCAGGTATGGTCATCAAAATCCGGGTTAGCCCACGCTAACTGGTCGCCAGGGTAAGATTTCCACCCGCCGGAAAGATCAACCGAAGGAATCACGGTGGTGATTTCGGCTGACTGAGCAAGTACCGGACCCACTCCGAGACTTCCCCAAATAACGCCACACCACACCACAGCCAGGAAAAAATACCTGGGAAAACGATTCTGATTGTTCAGGATCTCTTTCAGGAAAAGCCAATCCATAGCGGGATCCAATCATCCGGTAAAAATCAACCATTTTGGTTTGGTTGATACATTACCTGTATTTGGCCTTCATCGTCACCACCAATCGTAGGACCCAATCCCCTCTCTGATACACGATAGTCACACACTCACTTTGTCACAGAGCGCCCTATGCTTTCACCATTTCGGCTCTTGAGCCAGGAACAAAAACTCACATATAAACTAGTCTTATCTTCTTTTTTATGCTATATTTACAGTCTTAAAACTTTTCCAAAAATGAGGCTGTATGAAACTCAAAACACTGACTCGGGAAGATATTTTGCAATTGGCCGACAGCCCGGAAATCTTTCATCGCGGCACAGAATATGCCGAAGAAGGATTGATCTATCAATTCTCAACAACTCCAAATTCAATTTCCGCCAAACTGCATGGCAACTATGGGAATTACACGGTGACCATTTGTGAAGTTGGCACCGAACTCAAAACCGAATGTACCTGCCCCTATGATGGCGTCGTCTGCAAACACATTGTGGGCGCGTTGCTCTATTACCTGGACCACAAGGATGACGTCGCCGAACTGACCATTCCAGGTGTTCCATCGGCGCTGCAGCAAACATTGGAGGACTACTCACGGGATGCCTTGCTCAAACTCATGCTGAAGCTGGCAGAAGAAAATCCAGGATTTCAAAAAGTACTGCTGGATAATATTTCACTCCCGGCATCAGCCCTGGTCAGCCAACCCAAAAACCCGGCGCTGGTCAAACGGTTGAAAAAACAGATTGACCGACTGCTCGCCAATCCGTATGCCTCCCAGGATCAAGGATATTATGACGATGTGATTGAAATTGAGGAGTTGTACGACATTATCCAGGAAGCTCAGACCCTGCATCCAGCAGATCAAATTGAAGTTTTCTGGCACATTGTTGAAGAAATGGATCAGTCGGTTGAGGATGCGAGCCTGAGCACGGGTCCAATTGAAGCAGCACTAAAGTCGTATGGTAAAGCGCTTGCTAAACTTGAGCTTTCCCACAAAGAGAAAAGACCTTTCTTTGATCAATTATGCAAGGCATTTGACCGAACTATGTGTGGGTACGGCGATACCAGTGATGCCATCAAAACCGCTTTAGATACAATCTGTTCCGAATCGGATGACTACAAATATCTCATTAAGAAATTTGATAAACTCGAAACCAGTGAGTCAATTGACTGGATTGCCGCCTATTACCTCAAAATGGGCGATGAAAAGTCCTACCTGAAAACTCGAACTGAAAATTTGTGGTATGAGCATCAGTTTCTGGATCTGGCTGATTTTTGGAAAGCCAAAGGTGACAACCAGAAATACCTGGAAGCGCTGGAAAACTGGGTCCAGCATCTTGAAGTCCAGTCCCAGCAACCGGATTCGGATGCCTGGGGTTACAATCGGATTTACTCTAAACCAGATGGGGTGCTCAAACGGCTGGCCGATCATTATGAAGAGCAAGGAGATACGGTAAATCTGGTTCGAATTTTCCTGGCACTGGCCCGCTGGAGCCGTACCTCGCTGGAACTGTATCAACTCCTCAAACGCGAAGCTTCCAAGCTGGGCACCTGGTCGGAAGCTCGCACGAAATTCTTTGAATTCGCCAAATTAGACTTAGAGACTCAGGCCCGGATTTATCTGGAAGAGCAAAACTGGTGGGAAGCGCTCCGCGTGGCCCAATCAGCCCAGCATCACGAATCGCTCAAAGTTCTGGTGGCAGATGGCATCAAACACCACCTCCCCAACGAAGCAATGGCCATCTATGAAAAACTGGTCACGGATTACATTGGCCGCCAGAAACGTGAATCTTACAAATCTGCGGCGACCTATGCTGAAAAGATGAAAGATATTTACCTGACGGTGTTAAAGGACCAGACCACCTGGAAAACATGGATTGCAAAGCTGCGAGAAGAAAACAAACGACGTCCGGCACTGCAGGATGAATTCCGGAAACTGTGAAAAACCAGGGCTGAAGAAGACGGGCTTAGGGATGAAGACTCGCAAGCTCGGGGTTGAAGAAAACAAGTTAAAGAACATTGGGCTGAAGAAGTTGGGATTGACAATTCAATATCCTTTTTCTTCAGCCCCAAGCCCTCAGCCCAATGTCTTCAGCCCGCCTTCTTCAGCCCTGGTTTTATTACGGTTCCAGGTCAGTCGAAGTATCGCGAGTCTGGGCCTGGCCAAGCAGGTCAAGCAGGTCGGGTGCCTGTTGCTGGCGGTCAACCTCGTGCAGGACATTGAGCAGTTGCTGCCGCTGTTCCCGTTTAAGCGCACTCACGGCTTTGATGAGTTCCGCGTCGTTACGCGCTTTCAACTGCGTAGCCAGCACTTCAAATTGAGCGGCGAGCTTGCCATCCTGACGTGACTCACTGGCCTTGATGAGTTCTTCAACCAGAACCCGAATTGCTTTCTCGTCATACTGGGCAACCGTGGTTGGGGTTGGATTCTGCAATGTGGGTTGAACTTCAACTGGTTTGGCGGGCAGAATACGGGTTTCAACCACTTGCGGGGCCGGTTGGAACCCAGCCGAAAACGTAACGCCATCACGGCCAATGGCTACCCGAACGTTCAAACAGGCGAGCAGCACCAATCCACAGGCGCCAGCCATCACCACTTTGCCCCACACCGGTGTCACCACAAAAAACTGTTTGAGGGTTTGCCAAAAGGTAGGCCGGACATCTATTTCAATGCGCGGCACGGTTTCGACTTCCCAGGTTTGCATCACTCGCCGCACACCAGTAAAGGCTTCCAGTTCTTCTCGACAGGAAGCGCACTCTTTGATGTGGTGCTCAAAGGCTCGACTTTCGGCAGGTGTCGCCTCGCCATAGAGATAGGTCACAAGGTCATCTTTGTGGTTGCAGTTTGGGGGATTTGGTTTGCCGTTCATGGTAGGTCTCCGAACTCTTTCAGGGTGGGATTGGATTGTTCGTTTTGATCTAAAATATTGAAATAATACTGGTTAGGGTTCAGGGTTCAGGGAAACACAATTTTTCAACAGGTTAACCTTCTATTCAATCGAGGTAATAATTTCAAAACCGTATAACTATCTGAAATAAAACAACTTAACAAATTCTTAATTCTTAATTCTTAATTCTTAATTGGTCTTACAGAGCATCTTTGACGTGTTCCAGCCGTTTGCGCATATAGGTCAATCCGGTGTAAAGCCGGGTTTTCACCGTGCTGACGGGAACGCCCAAAATATCGGCAATTTCGTGAAATTTCAGTCCTTCATATTCTTTCATCACAATCACCTGCCGCAT
>DAOQNB010000198.1:0-8336 GCA_035335845.1 Acidobacteriota bacterium
CATCCTTCATCCCTCATCCCTTCAATTGCCCCGAGCTTGCGAGTCTTCAGCCCCAAGCCCTGAGCCCAATGTCTTCTCAGCCCCAAGCCCTGAGCCCAATGTCTTCAGCCCCAAAGCAATCAGGCCTCAAACGCATCAAGGACTTCTTGAGCGTGGGCTTCGACATTCACAGTGTCAAAAATCTTCTTGAGGATGCCGTTCTCGTCAATCAGGAAGGTTTTGCGGGCAACGCCTAAAAACTTGTGGCCTTTCCACTCCTGTTCGCCATACACGCCATAGGCTTCAGAAACGGCGTGATCCGTATCGGCCAGCAAGGTGAAGGGAAGTGAGTATTTAGAGGCAAAAGCCTGGTGTGAAGCTTCGTCATCGAGCGAAACACCAAGGACTTTGATTCCTTTTTCATCATAGATTGAATTGGCATCGCGGAAACTGCAGGCTTGTTTGGTGCAGCCTGGGGTGTCATCTTTGGGATAGAAATACAACACCACTTTCTGGCCACGCAACGCTGAGAGTGTAACGGTGTTGCCAAACGTGTCTTTGACTGAAAAGTCTGGTGCGACATCTCCGATGTTGGGCATTGGAAATACTCCTCGTGAAAATAGATTGAATGAGTGAAAAAACTGGAATGCCGCCAGAGTATTCACAACTCTGACAGGCAGCAAGCGATTGTTCCTTGTTGGGACTGAAGAAGTCAGGCTGAAAACTTTGAAGGGCCCAATGCGAATGAAGCGTTGAAAAAAGAACAGTTGGACCACTCAACCCTCTGGTCCTCGGCTAGGGCCGGGAACACTGAAACCCATTTGCAATCTGTTCCAGGGTTTTCCAAATTTCATGCGTCGTTGGCTGGGGAGAAAGCTGGCACACCACCACCTTCCGTTTTTCTTTTTCACAGCGGAAAACATCAAGCTTGAGGTTGAGTAAAAGTCGGTTGTGCGTCACAAAGGCGTCGTAATTGGCCACGGTTCCTACATAGAGCGTATGCCCGACGGGTGAAGCCGCCACTTTCTTGAGGTCGGTTTTGACGGCTGCCTTGTCGGACGTGTAAGCCTCTTTTTTTTCGACTGCTTTGGCCAATCCCTGGAAGTAAGCTTTCAAATCTGAGGACAGATCATCGGCGGAAAAATCTGGATTGCCTTCCAGATACCAGACAAAGGTATAGCTCCAGAAATCCGGTTGCCCGGCCTTGAAAAAACCAGGGGCAAACCGTAACTCCTCGACCCCGCGATACGGCAGTTCTGGGGCAAATCCGAGCGGAAAGGGAATGGTTTCAGTCTTCCAGCCGGGTGGAACCGGCAATTCAAACGTCGTTTGGTGTGGCTCTGGTTTCTGACTGGCTGAGAGAGCGGAACCGGTGGTCAAGCCGGTTACCGAACCGACGCCGAAAAGGGCACAGAACAAAAGCAGGCAAAAGGTTCTCATAGTGGTTCTTCGTTTCGGGTTGAAATTTGATTGGTTGGTGTTCCTGACACTGTAGCGCACAAAGCAAGATTGTTATTGGTGAGGCGTCAATAGAGTTGAATGTGTGGTTACAGCAGGTCACGAATATGACTTGTACGACCTGAAAAGTTCCAAACGGACGCAGTATATCGTGCAGAGGCCGGATCTTCAGCCCTCAGCCCGACTTCTTCAGCCCAAAGTCTTCCACCCCAAACCGGTACTTGGGGTGTCGTTAGCGCCGATGCGTGGTAATATGCCTGTTTCGATCAACATGCTGAAAGGATGTCGTTTGTATCGTGATAAATACCCCGGTTGAAATTATTCCTCTTGGTGGTTTAGGTGAATTTGGAATGAACTGTCTGGCGCTTCGCTATGATGGTTCAATGATTATTATTGATGTGGGCTTGATGTTTTCTGAAGTTGGGCACTATGGGGTAGACATCATGATCCCGGATTTTTCCTATGTGGAAGAACATCGTGACGAACTGCTCGCGATTGTGCTGACCCATAGCCACGAAGACCATATCGGAGCACTTCCGTTTTTGCTTCAGGCGGTGAATGTGCCGGTCTATGGCACGCCCTATACGCTCAGTGTCGCTGACCGTAAGCTCGATGAACATAAGCTGACGGATTGCACTCAAACCCATACCATCCATGCTGGAGAATCGTTTACGGTTGGCCCGTTCACGGTTGAATTTATCCGTGTTTCCCATTCAACCGTTGATTGTGTTGCGTTGGCCGTAACCACACCCGTCGGAGTCGTGATTCATACCGGCGACTATAAATTTGACGAAACCCCAGTCTGTGGTGACGCAATTGATATTGAGCGATTAAAAGAATATGGCCGGCGAGGTGTGCTGGCATTGCTTTCAGATTCCACCAACGTTGAACGGCCAGGGCGAATGCCCTCTGAGCGGGCGGTGATTCCAGCGCTCGAAGATATCTTTGATCAAACGGATGGGCGAATTTTCGTCAGTTGTTTTGCGTCGAGCATTCATCGGATTCAGATTATTCTGGATCTGGCCGATGATTTTGGTCGCTCGGTGTTTCCGGTTGGGCGTGGAATGTTGCGTTCGCTGGAAACGGCTGACCAGAATGGATTTCTGCGTATTCCAGACGGGCTTTTGCTCACGGCTTCCGAATACAAGCAAACCAATTCAGAAGATGTAGTGGTGTTGGCGACTGGCTGTCAGGGTGAACCCATGGCGGCGATGTCGCGCATGGCCAATCAAAACCACAAACAGGCGATTATTGAAGCCGGGGACACGGTCATCCTCTCCGCGCGCCAGATTCCAGGCAATGAAAAATCAATTTCCCGATTGATCAATGAATGTTACAAGCGCAATGCCTTTGTGTATGACTCTTCCTCGGCGCGCATCCACGTCTCAGGTCACGGCGCCCAGGAAGATCTGCGCTTGATGATCGAATCAACCCGGCCACGGTATTTCATCCCGATTCACGGTGAATATCGCCAGCTCTATCGGCACAAACTCTATGCCTGTCAGGAACTTGATTATGAACCGGAGAATGTCATTTTGATGCAGAGCGGAGAAGTCCTGGCCCTTGACGGAGAGCGGGCGCTCATTTCAGATAAAATTCAGGTGGGCAAGATTTACATGGATGACAGCCGCTCAGTCATTGTTGATGAAGCGGTGATGCGTGACCGAAAGCACCTGGCCTATGATGGAATTATCATTCCAGTGCTGGTGGTCAATAAAGAAACCGGGGAAATGAAGACCGAGCCGGAAATTGCTACCTGCGGATATATGTTGCTTGATGGAAATGAAGAATGGATGGATGAACTCAAAGACGTCATCAATCAAACCCTGACCACTGTACCGTATGACGAACGTTCTGATATGTCAGCTTTTAAGGAAAAAATCCGGCTCGGCCTGAAACGCTACATTCAAAAGTTAACCAAACAGCGTCCGACGATTCTACCGGTCATTATGCAAGTCTGATTTGTGTGGAGTGCGGCGGCTTGACGCCGCTTTGATTTGAAATGCAAAAGCGGCGTCAAGCCGCCGCACTCCAATCAGGCTCAGGATTCCCAGTCCAATGAGCGCCCCAATGCCGTCAATGATGACATCTTGAATGGTTCCAGATCGCTCTAAAGTAAAGGTTTGGTGCCATTCATCGAATCCGGCATATCCCACCGAAAAAATCAGTGCCATCATCAAGACACGGCGACGCGACCACCCACTCGTTTTCCTCAATCCAATAGCCCACAATACTGCCAGGCACGCATATTCTGAGAGATGACCAAGTTTGCGAAGCAGCAGGTGTCCTACCCAGACTGCTTTTTCAGAAGCGGTTGGATCAATGGTGTGAACAACTTTATGCAGAATGGGTTCGATCACCGAGCCAGTTTGATTGGACGACAGGACATCGGTTGAGAAGAAAAACAGGCAGACCATCCATCCAAGTGGAAGTGCCAGATAGATCAATCGTTTGTGGAGCGGGAGTTGGGACAAGACGACCTGCGGGATTTCATCCAGAGTGCGGCGGCTTTTAAAAACCAAAGCGGCGTCAAGCCGCCGCACTCCACATTTAGCTGGCGCGCAGAATTTCGCGAGCAATCACCAGGCGTTGGACTTCGGAGGTTCCTTCGCCAATGGTGCAGAGTTTGGAATCACGCCAGAATTTTTCGGGTGGATAGTCCTTGGTATAGCCGTATCCGCCATGGATCTGGATGGCTTCTTCTGAAACCTTCACGGCTACTTCTGAGGCGTACAATTTCGCCATCGCAGACTGACGGGTGGTGACTTTACCCCGATCTTTCAGCACGGCGGCTTGATACAACAGCAGTCGGGCGGCTTCAATTTGGGTGGCCATATCCGCCAGTTTCCATTGAATCGCTTGATATTCCGCAATGACGCGGCCAAATGCCTGACGTTGTTTGGCATATTTCAGAGCTGATTCATAGGCGCCCTGAGCGATGCCCAGTGACAGCGCCGCAATCGAAATGCGTCCGCCATCCAGAATTTTCAAGCTGTCCACAAAGCCATGGTTGTATTCACCGACCATGCTTTCAACTGGAACATGACAGTCGTCAAAGTTAAGACTGGCCGTATTTGACGCACGCATTCCAAGTTTGTTTTCTTTCTTTCCCACCGTAAATCCCGGCGTGTCATTTTTCACAATGTAAGCCGAAACTCCATGATTGCCCTTGGATTTATCGGTAATGGCCATCACGACTGTTACTGCAGCGTGTGACGCATTGGTAATAAAATTTTTGCTGCCATTAATCACCCACGAACCATTTTCCCGGATCGCCATGGTGCGCATTCCTGCGGCATCGCTTCCAGAGCCAGGTTCGGTGAGCGCCCAGGCGCCCATTTGTTCGCCACGGGCGAGTGGTGGGACAAATTCTTCGCGCTGTTGCTTGTTACCCATCTGGTAAATGTGATTGGTGCACAATGAGTTATGGGCAGCTACACTCAAGGTGATTGACGGATCAACGCGAGCAAGCTCTTCGAGAATGGTGGCATATTCGACATAGCCCATTCCGGCGCCACCAAACTCCTCAGGAATGATAATGCCGAGCAAGCCCAGGTCGGCCAGTTTGGGTTGTAACTCAAGTGGGAAGACTTGCTCTTCATCCCACTCCATAATGTGCGGCTTGATTTCAGCTTCAGCAAACTCACGAACAGAATACTTTACCTGAAGCTGTTCTTCGGTTAGATCAAAATTCATAATTGACATATCAGGGCCCTCGTTTGAACGAAAAAAGAAGACGGCACCTTCGATTTGATCTGGTCAGTCTTGAGAGATGCCAGAACGCAGGCTAAAGAAAAAATGCGATGAAAGGTGCTGAAGAAAAAGAAAATAAAGACGTGCCCCGATTATATGAGTTAGTCAGGAATTGGCAATGGAGGGAGGAAAAAAAGCGGTGGAGATGACAGGTGGCAGGTGACAAAATGACAAAGTGACAGAGGTATTAAAGAGTAAAGGCGCAGCTCAAAGCAGCCGCGCCTTTTTCAAAAATCTGGAAATCGTCTTATCTGATTTTGCCTGGGGTTCTGAATTGCCCAATCAACGAGCCGATGGCGCCGGTTTGGCTCCCGGGGCCAGCCACCAGTCGCCAGTCACCCGGTGTGAACGGAGCGGTACTGACAAGTGATGTACTCTGGATTCGATTATTGCCGGTATCGCTGATAACCAGTCGTTTTCCTTCAGGTCCAGTCACAACGGTGATGCCTTCTGGCAATCGAACCTGTCCCGGACCAGAGCCAACGGTGGAAATGGCCTGGGCACCAGCAGTGGTTCCAAGTGGGAAGAACAACACCCGGCTATTGGCTGTGTCGGCGATATAGAGGTTCAGTTCATTATCAACTGCCAGTCCCTGTGGTCCACGAACTCGATTGAGTGTTGTTCCAGAGATGGCGACCACACTGAAAACCGGTGTCGTGGTGGCATTGGCAAACTTCACCACCCGATTGTTGCCGGTATCCGCCACATACAGCGTGTTGTTAAGATCAATTGCCAGTCCTTGTGGTGCCCGGACCTGCCCGGCACCGGTGCCAGCGGTTGCTATCACGGTGGCATTTGAAAATGGCGACAATGCGTCAAA
Organism: Acidobacteriota bacterium; assembly: GCA_035335845.1. GTDB lineage: Bacteria > Acidobacteriota > Blastocatellia > Chloracidobacteriales > Chloracidobacteriaceae > JACQXX01. The sequence goes on from DAOQNB010000198.1 coordinate 6,011, forward strand.
TCGCAGGATTCGGTTGTTGCTGGTATCAGCCACAAACAGGAATTTTCCAGTTGCATCAAGGGTTACCCCCTGTGGGGCACGCACCTGATTGAACCCAGAACCAAAGGTGGCAAAATCCTGCCACTGTGTTCCATCAAACCAGTGGATGCGATTGTTTCCAGTATCAGCGACATAGACACGCAAGTTGTTGCCTCCGGCATTGTTGGAGGTAACGGCTTCTGGTGAGCGGAATTGTCCGGCGCCGGAACCAGCGGCAGCTCGTTCACCGGCTCCTTCTGATGCTTCGCGCAGAGCGGCTGTTCCAGAAACAACATTCCATTGGGTCCCATCAAAGGTTTGAATCCGATTATTGAGCGTATCCGCCACGTAAATGACAGATTGCTCAGTGGTTCGAATTTCAAAAATAGTCGTGCTCCCACTAATTTCGTTGCCCACGGCCAGCAATGCCGTTCCGGTTGGGCTATCAGCCGAAGAAATAAAGGTGATTCCTTCTGGTCCCAGGTCGCCTGCCGTATCAGCAACCGGGTCGCCAGCAAAATTGCGGGTTGACAGATATTGGATAAACACCGGGCTCAACGGATTGGTGACATCATAAACCATAATGCCGCTGATGCGTTCCAACCCAATAAAGGCATAGGTACGACCATTGATAACCCCAAGTGTTAATCCTTCTGGCTCGGGGCCTTTGTTGTCGCTTCGGGTATCAAAGCTGTTGTTGGCGTCATTGTTTGAATTGAAATTTGCTGGGAAGAGTGCGGCTGTGATTTGCTCAAAATCATCGCCGCTATCGAAAACCTGAGTCCCGGTGGCGGTCCAGACTGAAAATGACCGGCTGCCATAGACATAAATCTTTTCATATTGTGTATCGCCATCGGCTTCGAATTGACCATCCCGGTTTGAAACAGTAAGCCGTCCTAAATTGGCGTTCATTTTCAGGGTTGAAGCATTAGGAAACACTGCTGGATCAAGGACATAGGACGAAGATCCAACTCGTACCTCTTCACCATCGCGGGCATCGCCTTCGTTGGCGGTCAGAAAATAGGTCTGGCCGTTGAAATTCATGGTGGCAATTGAATCGGGCATATACATGCCAAACACCGGCCAGTTCTGAATATTGATCTTCCCGGTTGATGAGGTTAGATCGCGGTCACTTGCATCCAGGCCATTGCCGGTCAGGTTGTGATCCTTGAGACCTAATGGGAGTAATGAGGTGACGGTACTGGTGCCAAGGTTCACAACCGCAACGGTGTTATTTTCCTGCAAAGTAACCCAGGCCGTGGTTGAATCGGAGGAAACGGCAATGTACTCAGGTTCAAAGTCATCAGCCGCAGCCACGCCGGACTGGATCCGCACGCCCTGGGTTCGCAAGGTGGCTTCCTGACCATTAAATGCGGTAAAGGTGGCGGTTGTTACGGATCCAACCGACAGCGACCCTGGGCCGCTCGGGTAGGAAACGGGAATAATTGTGACCGAGCCTGGGGGATTGACTGTGTCTGGTTCACCTTCGTTGGCGACCAGGACTTTCGTCGCATCTGGGGTGAAGGTCACCATATCCGGGAGTGCCCCGGCGGTGACTGAGGTTAAGAAATTGAGTGTACTGGTGTTGTAAAAAGCCACTGTTCCATTATTGGTTTTTGGCGTGGCGGCCAGTGCCACGGCCAGAATGCCATTTCGCACGGCCACACTGTTTGGGTCACCAATCACTGGGCCGGATGAAAATGTGAGCTGGGTGACAAGGGTTGGATTGGTTGGGTCGGAAATATTGAGAACATAGATGCTTGGCGCTGCCGCATCGCTATTGACCACAAATAATCGTTGTGAAACTGGATCGTGAACCACGATTTCAGCCGCGCTGACATTAAATTTGGCAGTTCGATACGTTCCGATTGGAGCCAAAGTAATGCCTGGTGTTGGCGTTGGGACGACTGCCGGAGCCGCTGTCAATTGGCGAGCTGCCGCCTGACTTGTCATCTGAAACTGTGTCACTGACCAGGGGACCACGCATACCATACCCATCACCAGAAACACAAAACAGGTTCGAACATATGGCAAAAAGCCCATCGAATGGTTCTCCTTAAAGCTCAAGTATTGTTTGTCACGCAGTTACCTCGCATAAATCACGTGGTCGCGTGCATTGAGAAAGGGGTTGGGAGGAAAATCGTGAAAAGATGAAAACGTGAATTCCTACTCCAGACCTGTGAGCCTTGGGTTACCGTAATGTGAGCAAAAGGTTACAAAATGGCAGAACGGCAACGCTGAAACGGGGTCATCTTCGGTTGCCTGTGGTCCTGACAGGTTCCTGTTTCGCGCAATGCCAGGTTGCTAG
>DAOQNB010000199.1:0-8310 GCA_035335845.1 Acidobacteriota bacterium
GGTAATGCGCCGCGGTGACCGATGGAGCCGGTCTTCAAGTACCTTCACCGAAGTCAGAGATTGGGCCATAGAGTGTCCGCCAAAGAGAAGAAAAAGTGAAAAAGAAGCGCAGTTTTGGGGTTCTCAAGAAATTCTGAGAGAAAATGCAATCCGTCAGGGTCAAAACCATTCACAACAGAATTGCAATAGGTGTATGGTAATAAGAAATCACAGTCCTATTCATTCAAGCCAGTCATAACGGTCATTCCTGACCACTCCCGAATCCACCCACGTTTCATCCTGAACTTAACCCAAGGAGAATCCTTGCATGAGCACCAGCGAAGAAAAAAAGAAGACTCGACCTGCCGGGGAAGAAGCCAGAAATGCGGCGGAAGATGCGGCCCGCGCCCAGGCCACGATGGATTTAATGGGCGCCGGCGGAAGCCTCGATAAAGTTCGCGACATTCTGTTTGGCGCGAACATGCGTGATTATGAAAAGCGCTTTACCCTGCTTGAAGAGAAACTGCTCAAGGAATCGGGTGAGTTGCGAACCGAGGTCAAAAAACGGCTTGATGGACTGGAAGCCTATGTCAAGAAAGAGCTTGAATCGCTCAATGATCGCTTAAAGGCCGAACATGACGAGCGAACCACATCAACCAAGGCTATTATTCAGGAATTGCGCGACTTTAGCCAGAACACTGAAAAACGCATCTCTCAGCTTGATGAATTCACCACCAAAACCCAGCGTGAACTCCGGCACGAAATGCTCAATCAACACAAAGAGCTGTCGGAAGACATCCGCCAAAAAGCCGAAGCCCTCTCTGGCGCGCTGGAGAAAGCATTTAAAGAACTTCGCGGCGATAAAACCGACCGCTTTGCCCTGGCAGCACTCTTTACCGAAATGGCAATGCGGCTCAACAATCAGTTTAAACTGCCAGGTTCGGAAGGATAAATCGTCATGGCTGGGTCATCTGGCGAATCCCACTTTCAGTCAGATTCTTCCCCGCTGCCTGGTTCATCATCCGACGACCTGGAGACATTGCGCCGCCTGCTCTTCCAGACCTCATCTGAAACCACGGCGGCGCCCGACGACCTGGAAGCCTTGCGGGCGCTGTTGCTCACAATGGACCAGACGTCGGCACCCAGCGAACTCACCGAATTACGACATCTCTTGATGGGACCGGAACAGGCCCGGCTCGATCAACTTCAGCACCAACTCGAAGACCCCGCACTGCTGGCTGAAACCGTGGGTAGCGTGCTGCCCGAAGCAATTTTGTTGCGATCAACGGCTGACAAACGGCTCCTCAAAGCCCTGTCCCCCATGATTGCTGAAGTATTGCAGGTTTCTGTCAAAAAAAACCCTAAGTTCCTGGCCGATATCCTGTTTCCAATCCTGGGGCCGCTGATTCGCAAGTCAATTTCAGCCGCCCTGAGCAGCATGATTCAGACCTTGAATCAGGCGCTGGAGCATAGTTTTTCGGCCAAAGGACTCAAGTGGCGCTTTGAAGCCTGGTCCACCGGTCGCTCGTTTGCCGAAGTGGTTCTGGTCAACACACTCGTCTATCGGGTGGAACAACTGTTTCTGATCCACAAGCAAACTGGATTGTTGTTGTGTCACGTCGCCAATACCGACACAGCACCACGTGACCCGGATCTGGTTTCGGGTATGCTCACGGCCATTCAGGATTTTGCGCAGGATTCGTTTACGGTTGAGCAAGGGGCCCAACTTGAAACCTTGCAGGTCGGTGATTTGAACGTCTGGATTGAGCAGGGCCCCAAAGCCGTACTGGCTGCCGTGATTCGCGGAAATGCACCGCACACAATCCGCAATACCTTCCAGGATGCCCTGGAAACCATTCATCTTGAACAAAGTCAGACGTTTGATGAATTTCAAGGTGACGTTTCGTTCTTTGAAAACTGCCGACCAACCCTTGAAGCCTGTTTGCTGGCTCAATTTGGTGACCACAAGAGTTCATCTACCACATTACCCTGGCCAGTTCTGGCAGCGGCAGGAGTCCTGCTGGTCCTGGCTGCCGGGTGGGGCGGGTATGAATTCTGGCAATATCGAAAATGGAACCGCTATCTGGACCGACTGCGCGCCGAGCCAGGAATTGTGGTGATCTCAACCGGAACCAAAGAGGGCAAATTTACGGTCACTGGCCTGCGGGATCCGCTCGCCATCCAGCCAGAAGCCCTGCTCAAGGAAACTGGATTGGGTCCGCACCAGGTTCTGGCCCAGTGGGAAGCGTACCTGGCGAGTTCCCCGCCTTTTGTGCTGCATCGCGCCACCAAATTGTTAAATCCGCCCTCAACGGTCACCCTGGAATTTTCCAACGGCACGCTTGTGGCAACCGGAACAGCGTCCCATCGGTGGATTCAGGATGCCAATCGGTTTGGGTCTGTTCTGCCGGGCGTGGTGGGGATCCAAACCAGTCGGGTCATTGACGCTGATCTGGTTCAATTTGACACGTTGAAAGCCAAAATCGAACATACCGAACTCTTTTTTGGTGAAGGCACCACCCTTTTGATTCCCGGTCAGGAACAACTCCTTGCCGAACTCACCCGGAATCTGCAACAACTCAATACCACAGCGATGACTTCGGGGTTTATGGTCTCGCTCGAGATTTTTGGCCACACCGACCAAACTGGCACGGATGAACTCAATCAAAGACTTAGCCTGGAACGCGCAGATGTTATTCGGTTGCACCTGATTCAACAGGGCGTGATTACGACTCAACTGGCTTCAACCGGAGCTGGAACCAGTCTGAGCCAGTCGGTTGAAGCCACACCGCAACCCAATGAAGCCCATCGTAAAGTGACGTTTCGAGTCAAATTTGAAGAGATCAGCCTGTCACCACGGTCGAAATAACTATGGACACACGAAGAAGGGACGATTGCGCTCATTCATTTTGAGGAACACGGGATTTTTCCAAATGATCCAGAAAAAAGTCTGCCTGCTTGGCGCTTATGCAGTGGGAAAAACCAGTTTGGTGGCACGTTTTGTGAAAAGCATTTTCTCAGAAAAGTACCACACCACCGTCGGTGTCAAGATTGACAAAAAAACAATTCAGATTGATCAGCAAACCCTTTCCTGTATTTTGTGGGATCTGCACGGCGAAGATGAATTTCAAAAAGTCCGCATGTCGTATTTGCGTGGCTCATCCGGGTATTTGCTGGTGGTTGATGGCACCCGACGTACCACGCTTCAAACGGCAATTGAGTTGCAACGCACCGTAGAGGAAGCCGTTGGGAAGGTTCCCTTTATCCTGGTGTTAAACAAATCTGACCTGATTTATGAATGGGAACTCGATGAATCAGAACTCAGTGAATTAACGGCTCGCGGATGGCGGACCATCCGCACCAGTGCCAAAACCGGGCAAGGCGTTGAAGAAGCATTTCAATGCCTGGCCGAAATGATGCTGGCCCAGGGGTAGGGGTTCGGGGTTCGGGATTCGGGATTTTCGAACTTTTGTCCTTTTTGTCCTTTTGGTCCTTTTATGCTTAAGAAGAAAGTTTGCTTGCTTGGGGCCTTTGCGGCGGGAAAAACCAGCCTGGTGGCTCGCTTTGTCAAAAGTATTTTCTCTGATAAGTACCACACCACGGTTGGTGTCAAAATTGATAGCAAGTCGGTACTGGCTGGCGACCAGGAAATCTTGATTCTGCTGTGGGATCTCTATGGCGAAGGTGAAGAAGACGAATTCCAAAAAGTTCGCATGACGTACCTCAACGGGGCTTCCGGCTATATCCTGGTCGTGGACGGCACCCGCCCCGAGACCTTGCAAACCGCCCAAACACTGCACCAACGCGTCCTCAGTCAGGTTGGTCAACTGCCATTTGTGGTGGCCCTCAACAAAGTTGACCTCAGTGATGAATGGGAACTCACCTCTGAAGATTTGGAATCCAGCCAGACCCACGGATGGGAGTTCATCTATACCAGCGCCAAAAGTGGCGAAGGGGTCGAAGTCTTATTCCAACACCTGGCCAAAAAAATGGTCTCAAAATGACCTGTTGTGCCAGGCATCCCATTTCCTGATAGATCAATGTTCAAGGATTTCCTCCATGCCAAATTTTCCCCAGTCCATCCTTGAATTTATGCTGCATTTGACGGTTGAACACCGGACACCGGCCTATCTGGCGATTGACAGTGCAGGTGAGGTGCAGCATGTCGGTGGAAATTTGCAGCGTTACGGACTTTCCACTCTGGATCCAGATCATCCGATTCAGGAACAATTGTTATTTTTAGAAGGGATCCTTCCTGAAAACGAAGCGCCAGTTTTTTTCCCCTGTGTTGAGACCCATCCTGGCGTATTTGCCGACATCCATATATTTCAGCGGGAAGATTTCATGTGGGTGTTGCTGCTTGATACCACCCGCGAGGCAAACTGGCAGCGCGAAGTACAACAAAAACTCAACGATCTGAGCCGCCAACAACGCCAGTCACGGCCATTGAAGGTTGATTCCCAATCATGAGCAGTACCATGTTTCTTGCAAATCTCTTTGCGGCATTGAATATTACGGTATTAGAATTTCTCCCCAACCATTCGTTTGTGTTGCGCGCGACACCGCCAATCTGGCTGAAACAATTATTCAAGAAAGATTTACAACCTGAAGAATTGTTTCACCCCGAGCAATCACTTCCCTTTTTGGATAACTTTTTGATAGATGCCCGTGCGTTTTGGAGTGAAGATCTTCCTGGTCAACTCAAATCCGGGGTCTGGACTGAGACTGATTCCGATGGAATTGAATATCATCTTGAGGCAACAGCATTGACGATTGATCAGATCAAGGTTTTGCTCATTGAGTTTCCACACTTTGAATATGAGGAAAAACACCATCTGATTCAAACCGGACGCATGGTTCATCTGCAATTGGATCACGTTGAAAAATTAACCAAACGGTCTTGAAGCTTCGGGCTAAGGGCTGAGGGCTCGGGGCTGAAGAAGACGGGCTCAGGGCTGAAGACAACGGGCTTGGGGCTGGAAAAACCAAGACTCAGGGTATTGAACCCGACTTCTTCAGCCCAACTTCTTCAGCCCAACTTCTTCAGCCCTCAGCCCCTAGCCCAATTTCTTCAGCCCCAATCTGGGATGACACTATGTCCTCAATGATTCCATTTACCAACAATCATTCTCTCACCAGATTGATCACTGATCTCACCGTAGATCAGGACCTGGAATCTTCGGTTGGACATATCACCCGACTGGTGACCCAACTCCTCAAAATCCCCCTGGCCACGTTGTGTTTAGGCGAACCACCTCAGTACTGGTTTATGGGGACGTATGGCTTTCAACTATCAGCGACCAGCCAAACATCCGGCCTCTGGAGCCATGCCTTTTCAGTTCGACAGCCAGTTATTATTGAAGATACCCACCAGACACCTGCGGTGGCGATGGATGAGCTGGTGGTACAGCCCGGTGGAATTCGCTTTTTTGCCGCTGTCCCGATTTATGTGCAGCATCTTGGCTATTTTGCCGCCCTGTGCCTGGCCGATACGACGCCCCGCACATTGGCCGAAACTGACCTCCACTGGTTTCAGGAATTTGCCGGGCTGATCCACGATCAACTCAATCTGGCGATGACAACCCTGAGCCAGAGCCAGCAATCATTGCAATTTGATGTGCTGCTGCAACGCTTTTCTGATTTTATTCTGATCCTTGAAACTGATGGGGTGGTTCGCTATCAAAGCCCAGGTGTTGAGAAACTGATTGGGTATGCGAGCAGTCAGGTGGCTGGTCAGTCGGTCTTTGACTTTGTGCATCCTGACGATCAACAAACCGTTCAGGACCTCCTCACTGAGGTTTTGGAACAGACCGATTTTACGATTTCCACCGAGCATCGCTTAAAAACCCAGGCCGGAGACTGGATTTGGGTTGAATCACTGGTGCATAACCTGCTGAGAGACCCACACATCAGCGGCATTTTGATCAGTTCTCGCGACATCACCGAACGCAAAGAAGCTGAATCCGCCCTCCAAGCAAATGAAGCCAAATACCGGGCCCTGTTTAATGCCATCCCCGATCTGATTTTTCAGCTTAATCGGGATGGGATTTTGCTTGGCCACAAAGCCTCAAAATTAGAGACACTCGTCTTGCCGGATAAAATCCTCGGACGCCATATCACCGAAGTCTTCCCCAGAGAACTGGCCACCCAGGTTCTACAGTTAATTGACGAAACATTTCGGCATTCGGTTACCACCCTGTTTGAATATCAATTGCTCACCGGAAATCAGGTTCGCGAATTTGAAGCCCGCATGGTGGTCTCTGGACCAGATGAAGTCCTCGTCATGGTGCGCGACATCACTGAGCGCAAAGGGTTGGAGCGCGAACAGGCGACAGCGCGTGAAGCCGCCATCGAAGCCGCCCGCATGAAGAGCGAATTTCTGGCAAATATGAGCCACGAAATCCGCACCCCAATGAATGGCGTGGTCGGAATGACTGGCCTGTTGCTCGACACCAACCTGGATGAAGAACAACACGAATACACCCGCATCATTCGGCAGGCGTGCGATTCCCTGCTTAATATCATCAACGACATTCTCGATTTTTCGAAAATTGATGTCGGGAAACTCCGTCTTGAGGAGATCGAGTTTGAGTTGTGGCCGGTAATTGAAGATGTGATCCGCTTTCATCTTGAACTGGCTCAACTGAGAGAACTCGAATTAACCTTTCAAATTGACGCCCGGGTACCCAAGATTGTGGTTGGGGATCCGGGTCGCTTGCGACAAATCCTGACCAATCTGATCGGCAACGCCATCAAATTTACTGAACAGGGGACGATTACGGTTCAGGTTACCCTGGCCGACCACCAGCCGTTTTTCAGCATTCCCTCCAGCGAACGCACCATGCTCCAGACGGCTGAGCTTTATCCGACCTGGATCCGGTTTGAAGTCACCGATACTGGCATCGGGATTCCAGCCCACCTGCAAGGCCGGTTGTTTAAACCATTTTCCCAGGTTGACAGCTCAATGACCCGCCGCTACGGAGGCACTGGACTTGGTCTGGTCATCTGCAAACAACTGGTTCAATTAATGGGGGGAGAAATTGGCGTTGAAAGTCACGCGGCCCAGGGATCACGGTTCTGGTTTGAAGTCAGACTCGATATCCCCAAAAATCCAATGCGGGAACTGATTTCAAAGACCCCGCTGACCTTGCTTGATCGCCTCCGGGAGCTGCGCGTCCTGATCGTGGACGATAATCGGGTGAACTTGACGATTTTGCAGCAGCAGCTCCAGGTCTGGGAAATGACGCTCTCGACCGCCACCACTGGGGAACAGGCATTGACCCTCCTGCACCGGGCAGCCCAGGAAGGCAAACCTTACAACCTGGCGTTACTTGATGTTCAAATGCCTGATATTGACGGATTTACCGTTGCCCAAATCATTCATTCCGACCCGATCCTGTCATCCACCCATCTGATTCTGACCCCTTCGTTTCACAACCCCGCCCAGGTTGAACTGGCCCGTCAACTGGGAATCGCAGCCATCCTGGTCAAACCAATCCGCCAGAATCAATTGCTCGATTGCCTCAAAACCCTGTTTCCACCACCAACCATTGACGAACCTTCCGGGACTCCCTCGACCCGATTGCCATTCCCAGGTGGACGAACGGTCCATGCCCAAATTCTGGTCGCGGAAGACAACCCGATCAACCAACGGTTTCTGGTTCGTCAGCTTGAACGGATGGGCTATCGGGCCAATGTGGCGGGAAATGGGTATGAAGTACTGGCCTCACTCAAGCTCATTCCCTATTCGCTCATTTTGATGGACTGCCAGATGCCGGAAATGGATGGCTTTGAAACCGCAACCGCGATTCGTCAACTTGAAAAAGAACCTCAATCAACACCTGCCTTTGCCTACCAGCTCCGCTCCGTCAAACAGATTCCAATTATTGGGATGGTTGGCGACACCAAACCTTCGACCCGCGAAAAATGCCGCGAATCGGGTATGGATTCCTACCTGACAAAACCAATTCGCTATGAAGACCTGCTCGAAGCCATCAATTGCTGGCTGCCGTTTGAGTGAGTAGCGCGGAGTAAGGAGCGATGTCTTTACCGAAGGGGAAGAAGGCCCTTCGGCCCGTACACTTTCGGAGTGCGGCCCACTTGACGTCGCTTTGCATCCCGTAGACAAACCGCGTAATACCAGGGTTCAGGGTTCAGGGTTTGCTGATGGCCGGTTGGTCGCGGTGCTGATGATCTTTTTGATGCGGCGGCCTTTTTTCGGCGTCATCCGAAAGCGGTGTCAAGCCACCGCACTCCACAGGCGTCAAGCCGCCCAAATCCGAAAGCGGTGTCAAGCCACCGCACTCCACAGGCGTCAAGCCGCCCAAATCC
>DAOQNB010000200.1:0-8288 GCA_035335845.1 Acidobacteriota bacterium
TTCAATGCCCTCATGCTGAGTGAAATAGTGAGTAGCGAAGGAGTGAAGTCCTTCAAAACAGAGAGTCGCGGAGTTAAAAACCCCGAACTGGGAACCACTTCTTCAGGCTTGTGCTCCTTCGCTACGGCTCATTTTTCCCAAACTCATTTTTGAGAACCCATTCAACCCGCTCAAATTCCTCTTTAATCTGGCCGAGTAATGATAAGGAATGTGACAGGTCACCCGCTTTGGCCAGGGTTTCAAGCGTGGTACAGAGTTCAGAAAGTCGCATGGCGCCAAACGTGCTGCTGCTGCCCTTTAAGCTGTGAGCCAGTTCGCGTAGCGCCTGGTGATCGCGATGGGCAATGGCATGCTCGATTTTCAGGAAGCGTTCCGCAATACCACTTAAAAACAACATAAAAATCTCTTCAAGCGGGTCCGGAGCGCCTTCAATCCGCAACTCTCGCCAGCCAGCCAGTATGTCCGGGTCAATTGGGTCCGGCAATGGTGGATCCGTCGCCATATCTTCGAGCGGCAGCGGGTTGACCGGAGTATGCGCAACCTTGATCCAGCGTTCGATGATTTCACCTAAAACGCTGATTTTGATCGGTTTGGAAATATAGTCATCCATTCCGGCAGCCAGGCACTGCTCCCGGTCGCCTTTGAGGGCGTTAGCCGTCATCGCAATAACTGGAAGCCGGGGCGGTGGTGTTCCGGTGGTGCCAAAAATCATCCGGTTTTGGAGCGCTTCGCGTCGTCGAATCTCCACTGTGGCGGCAAACCCATCCAGTCCAGGCATGTGGCAATCCATAAACACCATGGCATACGAGGTCTTTTCAAGTGCTTCCAGGGCTTCATAGCCATTTGAGGTAACGTCAACTTCATACCCGAGCCGTTCAATCATTAACTGTGCCACTCGTTGATTGACGTCGGTATCTTCAACCAGCAGGATCCGACCAAACTTTGGTTTAAAGCCAGGCGGCATCGAGGTTGTCGTGAGGGTAATCGTTTTGGTGGTGTCTGGTGCTGGCGGTTGGTTTTGTGGTGCCAGCAAGGCCATACAGTTAAACAACTGGGATTGACGAATTGGCTTGGTCAAATAGGTTGCAATCCCGGCCTGGCGTGCTTTTTCACCGTGTCCGCGCTGGCTAAACGAGGTGAGCAGGATGAGTTTGATTGATTCATAGGCTGGATTGGCCCGGATGGCATGCGCCAGATCAAAGCCATCCATCCCTGGCATCATCAGGTCAAGAATAGCAAAATCAAATTTTCGACCTTCATCACGGGCTTCTTCGAGTTTGGCCAGGGCTTGCAGCCCATCTTCAGCCTCTTCGCTGTGCATGCCCCAGGAAATCATCAACTCCCTGAGAATCGAACGGTTGGTGGCATTGTCATCTACGATCAGGGTGTTGAGGTGTGAAAAGTCAATTTGGGTCAGATCAGCCGGTGCCATCTGGTGGGGTCGCTTGAGCCGGATTGAAAATCGGAAATTCGATCCTTTTTCAGGCTGGCTGGTGACACTGATTTTCCCGCCCATCAGTTCGACCAGTTGTTTGGAAATGGCGAGCCCTAACCCGGTGCCACCATATTTTCGGGTGGTTGAACTGTCAGCCTGGGTAAATGATTGAAACAGACGTTCCTGGACCTGTTCCGGGATGCCAATTCCGGTATCAATGACCTCAAATGACAAATCCACGGTTTCTTTGGTTTCAGCCTCAACACTGACTCGGATGATGACTTCACCGGTATCGGTAAATTTAATCGCGTTGGCTGTCAGGTTGGTCAGAATCTGCCGCAACCGGCCTGGGTCACCACATAGCCGGGGGGGAACCGAGTGCCGAACCTGATAGGCCAGTTCCAGTTGTTTGGAATCAGCCCGCTCTGCCAGCATTTCAACCACATCTTCAATCACCCGGCGTGGATCAAAGTCAATTTCTTCGAGTTCGATTTTCCCGGCTTCGATTTTGGAAAAGTCCAGAATATCGTTGATGATCGTCAAAAGGGCTTCACCAGAGGTGTAAATGGTCCGGGCATAATCCCGTTGAATCTCGTGGAGATTGGTATCGAGCAGCAGCGTGGTCATTCCCAGAATGCCGTTGAGTGGGGTCCGGATCTCATGGCTCATCATCGCCAGAAATTCTGACTTGATCCGGACGGCTTCGAGCGCGGCCTCACGCGCAGAAATTAATTCGCGCTCCAGCCGTTTGCGGATCGTGATGTCGCGAACCATGGTGAGGACTTCCTGCTTGCCTTCGACTGGGGCAAAGCGCGCCTCAAAATCCCGCACCTGATCTTTGAGAAAAAATTGATATTCGTAGATCTGGATCTCACGCGTGGCAAAAACAAGTTCAATGGCCTGGCGGGCACCTTCACTGACCTGAGGCGGCAAAATGTGAAAGATGTTGTCTCCAATATCCATAATGGATTGGAGTGGTTCTTCAAAATTACGCCGAAGCTTCATATCAAGCAGCGTGCCGTCGTGCCCGATGCGATAGATCGAGTCAGGAATTGCATCGAGCAGCGCCCGGTTTTTGGCTTCGCTTTCCCGGAGTGCCGATTCCATTTGATTGCGTTCGGTCACGTCATTGGCCAGCACAATGCGGCAGGGACGCCCCTGAAATACCAGTTCGTGCGAGGTCGTTTCAACTTCGATCAGCCGCCCATCTTTTTTCCGGTGTCGCCAGATTCCAGACCGCTCAATTTTTTGGCGAGCAGTGTTGTTGAGATGTTCCTGGAACAACGGAATCTCTTCCGGAACACGCAGATCCAGCACGGTCATCGCCAGGAACTCTTCGCGGCTGTAACCATAATGTTCGATAGCGACATCGTTGACCACGACAAAGGCCAGGGTTTCAAGATCATAGATCCAGGTTGGGTGCGGATTGCTGGCAAACAGAAGCTTGTATTGTTCTTCGGACTCACGCAGGGCTTTTTCGGCCTGCTTGCGTTCCGTAATATTGCGGGCAATTCCCTGAACCCCAATCGGCTGGCCATGTTCGGTGAGTAACCGGGTACTGACTTCAAGTGGAACGCGTCGTCCATCTTTCCCGATGATGTCAATTTCGTAGGTGGTTGATGGGCCGCCGTTTACTTTATGGGCAATCATTTGCCGGGCCAGATCATAAGACTCGGGGGCCACAATCTGGCGAATGTTCATCTGGACCCCTTCTTCGCGGGTATAGCCAGTGATGTGTTCAGTGGCGCCATTGATCGAGGTAAAATTCCCCTGCAGGTCGTGGGTGTAAATCAGGTCAGTCGCATTTTCAAACAGATCCCGGAACCGCTCTTCACTTTCTTTGAGCGCCAGTTCCGCCAGTCGGCGCTCGGTAATATCCTGAGCCGCCCCATAAAACTGAACGACCCGATTCTGCTCCTTATCCCAGACTGGCTGGCCCTGGACTCTGAGCCAGCGTTCTGTGCCCTGTTTGGTCACAATTCGAAGTTCACAGGTGTTGGGTTGACCTTTGCGGATGGTAACCAGGTGGGCGCGTCCAATTTCAAGATCATCAGGGTGTGTCACTGCCCGCCAGTTGACCGTTTCGTCCAGTTCCTCAACGGTATAGCCGGTAATTTGTGAGAAGGCACCGGAGATCCATTCACGAATCATGGTGCCATCCGGTTCGATCCGAACGGCATAGGCGTAATCAGAAGTCACTTCTGAAATCGTGCGATAGCGGTGCTCGCTTTGTTTTAAGGCTTCACTGGCCAGTTTGCGTTCGGTGATGTCTTCCACCATCGCCTGAATACAGGGTTGTCCCTTGATTCGAACCGGTACCAGGCTGAGCAGGGCATCGTAAAAGCCACCCACCTTGCGTCTGAATCGGACTTCGTGTTGCCGGACAAATCCATATTTTTCAAAAATATCACGAATGGTATCGCGCTGGTTTTCATCCAGGTAAAGATCGCCGACATTCTGAATCTGGTGGATATCAGCTTCGGTATAGCCTCCAGGTTCTAAAATTGCCCGGTTAAACCCAATCAAATTGCCATCCACATCAGCAATTCCAAGCCCAATCGGGGCATTTTCAAACAAGGTCCGATAGAGGGCCTCGCTTTCGTGCAGGGCCTCTTCGGCCTGTTTGCGGGCTGTAATATCGAGCATGGCACCGATCATGCGCGATGGGTGGCCTTGCTGGTCAAAAACCACAAACCCCCGGTCAAAAACATAGGCAATTGAACTATCCGCACGGTAAAAGCGGTATTCGTCCGACCAGTTCTTCTCGCGTTGACTGAGGCAATTCAGGATTCCAGTGCGTACCCGTTCCCGGTCGTCGGAATGGATCTGGTCAAACCACCAGGAAATATTGGGTTGTATTTGATCAAGTTGATAGCCAAACAGAAGGTAAAGCCCGTCGTTCCACCAGAGCACATCACTGGTGATATCCCAATCCCAAACGGCATCATTGGTGGCCCGGGCCACCAGTTGAAAGCGTTCATCGCTTTTGCGGAGTTGTTCTTCCGTTTGGCGTCGCCTGGAAATATCGCGGGCAATTCCTTGAACGCCAACAATGCGGTTGCCTTCAATGATGGGCTGGGTGTTGGCCTCGACCCAGGTCCGGCGACCATCTTTGGTTAAAACTTCAAACTGGAAAAATGTCACCAGGGACGTGTTGTTGGTGGGTGACTCGGGTCGAACGCGCCTGGGCGACATCGTTTTGCGAATCGGCAACTGATATTCAGGGGCCACCAGGTCAAAAATATTCTTGGTCAGTACTTCAGGCACGGTGTACCCGATCAAGCGTTCGGTGGCGCCATTGGCCGTTAAAATCTTCCCGGTTAAATCGTGGCTGTAAATGATATCGTCGGCGTTTTCAAAGAGTTTGCGATAGTGTTCTTCGCTTTTGCGGAGGGCTTCTTCGGCTTCACGTCGTTCCGAAGCTTCCACGGCCAGAGCGGCCAGATCAGCCAGCGAACCAGCAAATTGTTGTTCTTCAATCGTCCAGTGGCGAATCTGGCCACAATGTTCAAGACAGATGACACCGATAATCTGTCCGCCTAACCGGATGGGGGCATCAAGGGTTGAGGCCACTTTGTGCGGGAGAAAGTAACCTGGAGTAAATTCCTGTGTCCGAAAATCTCGAACGGCGTCACTGGCGGCGATAATTCGTTCTTCAGCCAGAGCTTTGACATAGTGCGGATAGTTGGTCGTGAGCAGATTTGGGTTCTGGCCATGCATCAGCGTTCGCCAGTTGTACATATCCTGGCTGATCAACTGGGTTTGATCGTCGTTGAGAAGCCAGATTCCACACCGATCAACCTTGAGTGTTTGGGCCGCGACCTCGGTAATGGCCTGCAGCTCAGCCGTCAACTCACCACGATGGGCCGCCTCACGGCTGGAAAGCTGGACCAGAACCCGGCTATGTTGCTTGAGGATTTCTTCAGTTCGACTCAAGGACTGAGTGACAATTTTGAGCGCCAGGTGGTCTGACGCCACCAATGCCAGATCAATCAGCGATGCCAGATCGGTTTCAGAAAAGACGCGGGTGTGCTGATCAATCAAACTCAAGGTGCCAACCGCCAGGCCATTTGGCAGTCGAAGCGGAACACCCACATAAAACCCAATTGGAAATGGGAAGTCCGGGGGAAGCATAATCCCCAGGGTGACAGCGGTGTGGGCCGGATCGGTCAACACCACTGGGGAATCGGTGTCAACCGTCAATCCACAAAACCCAACCTCTGATTCGACAGAGCCAGGATCTGTTCCAGCCCGCGAAATAATTTGTTTTCGGTCCTGTCCCACAAAACAAATGATGGCCAGGGGCACCTGAAATAACCGGACAGCCAGACCAGTTACCCGATCAAAGGTGGCATCTGACGCCAGTTCGCCCAGCAATCCATATTGCTCAAGCGCCGCCAGTCGCTCTTGTCCCTTTGAAATGAGTGATTCTGGATTCATAGCGTAAATCCTGGTCAGGTAGATATCCCGGCGTGGATGGTGGGCAGAGGTGTTGCCGGAGGAGAACCTGGGTCGTTCGCAATCAGACTGGGAAACGGTTTCGGATGAAATTATGGAAGTATCCAGCCAATGACAAGCAACTTACTTACCTGGCTGAAGCCTGCTTTTCTGGTTATTCAATAATATGGCGTGAGGGAATTTGCATTCATTCGCCAACATCTAACCACGGACAAGGTGGGAAGGCTGAACCTGATGAGGGGAGAGGGTTGGGGTTCGATGTTGATGGTTGAATCGCAAACTCGCCGAAGGTGTGGGTGACGAGTTTGCGATTATTGCTGAAATAGAAGTGGTTTACAACTGAATCTTTCGTGCTGAAAGCACATCAGGCACCTGATTGAGCGCCGTGATTACTTCATCTGACAGTTCACTGTCAACCTGGGCCAGCAAAATGGCTTTGCCGCCAATTTCTTTTCGGCCAAGGTACAGCCGGGCGATATTGATGTGTTCTTCACCCAGTCTGGCGCAAATCCGGCCTAACACGCCTGGCAGGTCACGATTGGTACACAGGAGCATATTGCCCTGGGGGATGGCTTCGAGCGGAAAGCCGTTGACCCGGACGATGCGCAAATCCTTTTGTCCAAACAGCGCACCGGCAATGGTGCTTTCCTGATCCGTGGTTTCAGCCGTAATGGTAATCAGGCTCGCAAAGTCGGTTGATTTGTGTTGTTTGGATTCGGTGACCGTAATGCCACGTTCTTCAGCGATTAACAGGGCATTGACAAAGTTAATCCGGTCACTGGTCGGACCTAACAACCCAACCAGAATGGCCTGGGCAATGGGGCGGACATCAAACCCAGCCACATTTCCGCTATATTCAATCTGAACCCGCTTGAGGTTATGCCCAAACGCCTGACCCTGGAAGGAGCCAAGTTTTTCGCCCAGCGTGATATAGGGGCCGACTTCGGTCAAAATTTCGGCACTGACCGATGGGGCATTGACCGCGCCGAAAACGGCACCCGTCCGGAAGAAGTCCACCATCTGGTGAGCAATGGCCACGGCTACTGAAACCTGTGCTTCCTGGGTGGAGGCGCCCAGGTGCGGTGTGTAAATGACCTGATCAAGCTTCAAGAGCGGATGATCAGCCGGCGGTGGTTCATTTTCAAAGACATCCAGTGCGGCGCCAGCGACAATGCCTTCTTTGATGGCGTCAACCAGTGCCAGTTCGTCAATCAGGCCGCCACGGGCACAGTTCACAATTCGGACGCCGCGTTTCATTTTTGAAAAAGCGGTGCGGTTGAGAAGGTTCGCTGTCTCAGGGGTGTATGGGGTATGAACGGTGATAAAGTCTGCGCGGGCAAAGAGTTCATCAAGGGTGACCTGCTCAACGCCCTGTTTATTGGCGGCTTCTTTGGTCAGATAGGGGTCATAGGCAATTGGGCGCATGCCAAACCCAATGGCGCGAGATGCCACTTCGCTGCCAATTTTTCCAAATCCAAGAATCCCGATGGTTTTGTTGCACAATTCAACACCCATCAGTTTTTTTCGGTCCCAGCGGCCAGCCTTGAGCGAAGCCGTACCCTGGGGAATGTTGCGGGCAAGTGCCATCAGCAGGGCAAAACTGTGTTCAGCCGTGGTCACGGTGTTACCGCCAGGGGTATTCATCACGACTACCCCACGCTTGGTAGCAGCCTTGACATCAATGTTGTCAACGCCAGTGCCAGCCCGGCCAATGACTTTCAGGTTTTCAGCCGCCGCAATCACTTTGGCGGTTGGTTTGGTATCGCTCCGAACGACCAGCCCGTGATAGGGGCCGATGCAGGCGACCAGTTCGTCTTCTTTCAATTCCGGCTTTACGTCCAGTTCGACATTGTCCGCAGCCCGGAACACAGCCAGGCCATCCTCGGCTAAGTTACCGCAGACAAGAACTTTAAACTTCGTCATATACAAAAAAATTACCTTTGTGGAGAGTATAAGGGGGATGAAGAATTGAGAATGAAGAATTGAGAATGAAGAGTTGAGAATGAAGAATGAAGAATGAAGAATTGAGAATGAAGAATAGACATTATTGGTGATAAAGAAATCGCGATTGTAAGTGCTTTCAATCAATAGTCGACCTGAGGCGAGGCCCTAACTCCGGTAATATCTAATTTGTTATTTCTTTAAAAGAGCCTTCATCAAGTTGACTTTTCGAACAAGACCCCTCTGACAGGCATTTTCCAATCTACACGCTAAACGACTGACTGGACTTATTCTTCATTCTCCATTCTTGATTCTTAATTCTTAATTCTTAATTCTTCATTCTTCATTCTTGATTCTCAATGCTTCATTTTGAGGTCAGATAGTTTTTGGCTGTTCCAACCGGATCCTGGCGAATCTGGCTGGCAAAGGGGAGGTCAAACCCGGCAGTGGTGTG
>DAOQNB010000201.1:0-1817 GCA_035335845.1 Acidobacteriota bacterium
CTTCATTCTTCATTCTTCATTCTCAATTCTTCATTCTTCATTCTTCATTCTTCATAGCTTCCCTTTCGGCAGTTCCTGGGGGGTCAGTCGGTACGGGGCGGAAATGGACCACGGTTGGCAGCATATCAATAGACGGTTCGGCAACAGTTGGGTTGGAATGAAAGGCACTGTTGACTGCCGGGGTCAGTTCAGTTCCAGGAACGGCAGGTTCACCGGTGTCCGGGAGCTGGATGGCATGGGTTTCCATTGAGGAGAGCGCGGCTGGATTGAGCACATTCGTTCCAGAATTGACCTGCTCAATGTACTGCGCCACGACTTTGGAATATTCCTCAGCAAACTCATGGGCCGTTGGACGATCAGCCGGTTTCCGGCTGATGGCACGCATCACAACCTGTTCGATTTCAGGTGAGACATTTGGAAGCTGCTCATGTAACGGAATTGGGTCTTTCTGCAACCGACTGACCAGAAATTCAGCAAAATTGGAGATGTCACCGTGAAAGGGCGATTTTCCGCTCAACATTTCATAGAGCATCACGCCCGCGCTGAATACATCTGACCGACCATCATACTTTTCAGCTTTGATGCGTTCGGGCGCGGTGTAGGCCGGAGTCCCAACGACTGAACCAGTTATCGTTAAATGTGGCAAATCACCTTTGGTTTCATCCGCCAGCAACTTGGCAATCCCAAAATCCAGCACCTTGACAACCTCGCCACCCGGTGACTGATGGAGAAACACATTGTCAGGTTTGATGTCACGGTGGACCATTCCCAATTCATGGACGTGGGCCAGCACATCACACACCGGAAGGATAATCTCACGACACCGAATTGGGGACAATTTTCCGGCTTCCTGCAGCGCCTGACGAAGTGAAACTCCGTGTAACAACTCCATAATCAGGTACAGGATGCCGTCACTTGAAATGCCTGAATCCAATATCTGAATGGCGTTGGGGTGGTTGAGTCGGGTGGCTGAAATCCCTTCGCGGCGAAACCGCTCAATGGCTTTGGGTGAATCATTGCCTGGGTAGGGCTTGAAAATTTTGATGGCAATCGGGCGATTGAGCTGGAGGTGTGTTCCGCGAAACACCACACCAAATCCTCCGGCACCAATTTTTTCTTCAAGCCGGTATTTCCGATCCAGTATTTTGCCGGGCAGTGCCTGGGCAAAAGCCGAAAAAATCCGATCTGCCTGTAAATGAGCCGCTTCGAGTTCCTGATTCTTTTTGCGAATGGTCCGCAGCGAATCCGCCAGTTTGAGCACTGTTCCGACACGAGCTTCAAGTTCAATCGGATCAACCGGTTTGCGAATGTAATCAACCGCACCGGCTTCCAGTGCTGTCTTGAGGTTGATGGATGAAGTCATCACGCCAGTGCACATAATCACCGGAATTTCAGCCGTTTTAGAACTGGCTTTTAATTGCCGAATCAATTCAATCCCATCCATTTCCGGCATTTCCCAATCTGTGATGATGACGTCAGGGATTCGCGCCTGGGCAATTCGGAGCGCCAGATTCCCATTTAACGCCTGATACACTTCAAAATGGGCGTGGTAATGCTCAAACAAATCCACCAGGATGGTGAGGTTTTGCGGATCGTCATCCACAATCAGTACTTTTGGGCGGTTCATGAACCTTCCTCTGAAAGTCAGGCCGAAGAATTCGGGCTGAAGAATTCGGGCTTGGGGCGGAAGACCCTGGGCTGGAAAAGCATTTCAATCTTCTTGTTTTCAAACTCTAAGCCCTGTTGCCAATGTCTTCAACCCTCAGCCCGACTTCTTCAGCCCAGGTTAGGGTTTGGGGCTTGGGGCTGAAGACTCG
>DAOQNB010000201.1:1917-8240 GCA_035335845.1 Acidobacteriota bacterium
ACTTCTTCAGCCCCAAACCCTGAGCCCTGGTTTTTTCAGCCCGACTTCTTCAGCCCAGGTTAGGGTTTGGGGCTTGGGGCTGAAGACTCGCAAGCTCGGGGCTGAAGAAAACGGGCTCCGGGTATTGAACCCAACTTCTTCAGCCCGACTTCTTCAGCCCCAAACCCTGAGCCCTGGTTTTTTCAGCCCGACTTCTTCAGCCTTAAATCCTGATTCGCACTCCCACCAATGCCATGTCATCCCGCTGGGGAGTTTGGCCTTGATGGGCAGCAATGGCGGCAATGATACGGGTGTGTTGCTCATCCAGCGACAACTGACAATTGGCTTGCAGCAATTCCCTGACCCGCCGGGTTCCAAATTTCGATTCGATGTCTCCGGGTTGATCGGCCAGACCATCGGTGCACAGATAAAACGTCATTTCATCCTGAATCTCAACCTGATGTTCGGTAAAGTGGCGAACGGCTTCTTTCTGGCGGCCTCCGATTGGCTTCCGGTCACCCTGGATTTCCTGGAAATTCCCTGTGGAATCAGCCAGATAGAGTGGGCGTTTGGCGCCAGCAAAAGTCACACGTTGGCGGTCGGCTTCGATGCGAATAATGCCAATGTCCATTCCATCCTGTGAACTTGCCTCGCCTTCATCCTGACGCAGCGCCCGGCGGATACCAACGTGCAGGTGTTGGAGGATCAACCCCGGCGTGTGAATCTGTTTTTCGATCACAATTTGATTGAGCAGGCTGGTGCCAATCATAGACATCAACGCGCCTGGTACGCCATGCCCGGTACAATCGGCCACGGCCAGAAGCAAAGCGCCATCAACTTCCTGAAACCAGTAGAAATCACCCGACACAATATCGCGCGGACGAAACAGGATGAAATATTCGCCCAGGGACTGTACCACGGGTTCATCGGCTGAAAGAATCGCCTGTTGAATCCGCTCGGCGTAGCGAATGCTATCCAGAATTTGGGTATTTTTTTCTTTGATCTCAGCTTCCGACCGCTGGAGTTGCTCAACCGTAATGGTCAATTCAGCCGTGCGCACTTTGACTTTTGACTCCAGGCTGGCATAGAGCAAGGCGTTTTCAATCGACATGGCCGATTGCGCGGTCAGCAGGTTCATCAATTCGACCCGCTGTGAAGTAAAAGCACCTGGAACCGATTTGTTTTCAAGATATAAGATTGCGGTCAGCTTGCCTTGATTTTGAACCGGAAGACAGAGCATCGAGGCTGGATGTTCACGTTCGATATAGGGATCTCTGGCAAACCGCCGATCTTCACTGACATTGTCGGAAAGAACCAGTTCCAGCGTTCGGGCCACAAAGTTGATTACGGTTTGCGGCAAGGATGTCGAGGCGGTCACTGGCTGAGATTGCAACACCTGGATGTGATCCAAATCACCATCACATTGGGCTTCAATGAAAAACTGGCCATCTTTGGGCAACAACAACGCGGCCCGCTGGGCACCGGCATTGCCAATCACCAGTCGCATAATTTTGACCAGCAACCGATCCAGCACAATCTCACTGGAAATGACCTGAGATGCCCGAATGACGGTATTCATGTCAATAGCCCCGGTTGACGTGCTATCGGTTCGAGTCGAAGTGGTCACTGTCGGCGATTTGAATTTTCCGGTGGCAGGCCCACGGATTTCAGCCGGTCGGCTCAACAGTTCGGGGTGATTCGCTTCAAGCCGTTGCAGGACAGCGGTGGCACCCCATCGCGCATAGCCATAGCGAGCTTCTTCCAGGTACATACGAGCAATTTTGGTTCGCCCAAGACTGGCATAAAACCCGGCGGCAAGTTCATTGGCCAGAGCTTCTTCCTGAATGTAGCCATTTCGTTTGGCCAGTTCGAGTGCGGTGTCATAGGCCGCCATCGCCTCTGGAATTTTTCCTTCCAGGCCCAGTCGCTCGGCTTCGACCAGATGAAATTTGTGGGCAACATTTCCGGGGCATTTTCGCGCCCATAAACCAAGTTTAAGCTGGGTTGCCTCAACCTGTGCCAGCAATGCCGCCCGCTGTTCGCCATCAGTTTTGGCAATCGCCAACCGGGCCAGGGCGTCATAAAAATGATACATAGGAATTGAACCGGTGGAGTTCAATCCAGGAAGATAGCGTCTGGTCAAGTCAGCCTGCACCAGTGCTTCGGCATAGCGCTGGAAATAGATACATAATTCAAGTTGATATAAATGGATCACTCCCAGCAGGGCGGTATCTTTCTGAATGGCCGGGTTGGCCAGCAAATGGGTCGCGTTACAATCATCCCCAATCAGTACGGTTGGCTCTGTGCCCTGACCCAACAGGTTTGACACGACCTGTTTCAGAATACTGATGGCAACTCCGGGGCGGGTCTGTTTCATGCGTTTGAGGAGGTCACCATATTTGACCAGATTCTGGTACTGCAAGTTCAATTCAGTGCCCAGATTGATTTCGCACAGGGCAATCATCAACAGGAGCGACGTCGCATATTCAAAATCACCCTGTTCCAGGCCGCTTTTGTAGATTTCAATCAGCGGCGCCATACAGTCTTTCAGGTGGTCTTTCCAGTAACTCACCATGGCGTAGTGAATGAGCGAAACCCGAATCCGGAGGTGCTCAGCCCCAAATTTTTCAATCAACTCTAACGCCAGCTTGCTGAATTCATACCCGGCATCAATGTTTTGAAGCCAGCCACTTAAAAACAAACCGTAAGAAGCGTAGGCGGATACGGCCAGTGGAGTATTGCCGTGCAGAAGCGAGAGTTTGACCCGGTGCGCGACAATCAATGGAAAGGTTTGCGGATAGGCAGCATACGCGGCCACGCCGATCCGGGCCAGCATCTGTTGAGCCGCCAGTGCCAGCGGGTCGGTCATCACCGGCAGATCAACCAGACTTTCAATTGGCCTTCCGTTGAGGAGCCGATTGAGTTCGTGGAGGGCTCGCCCGATATCGTCCTGGGTTGGTTGGAGTGGAAATTCGATTTCCAGCTTTTTGAGAAATTCGAGCGCAATGTCCACTGAATCCTTGAGCTGGTTTTGCGCAAACAGGGCCTGGGATCGCACGTCATAAATCTTTAAGGTATCAATCACGTTGCTGGCGTTGGTCATGACTTCGGCGGCCAGCGTCTGCATTTGTTCATATTGGCCGCACAGGAACGCTGCCTCACAGGCGTCTTCATACAACTTGAGTGTGAACTGATACTGAGCAGACCAGACGTCGGCGGGTAACAATTCAACAGCCGTTGAGAAATAATTAAGGGCTGGTTGAAAGGCGGCGGATTCGCGGGCTCGACAGCCAGCCCGATGGTTTAATTGCGCCAGGTCCAGGCGCTCGTGGTCAGTACTTAACAACCGGCGCCCGGCATTGAGGTGATTGACGATTTCAAACAAGAGGTCTTCGACCTGATCCGAAGCAACTCCATTCAAGAGCCGGTGTCCAACGGTAAAGTGGATTTTTTCCAGACTGGCTGATGGAATCAATGAATAGACCGCCTGCTGGATTCGATCATGGGCAAATTTACATTCAATGGTTTCTGATGTGCGGTCAGCCAGAATGCCATATTCAATCACCTGATAGCCGTCGCCCAGTGGCAGGATCAGTCCTTCACGAACAGCTTCGCGCAAATCGGAAATGATTTTGCGCTCAGTTTTGTTGGTGACCAGCGACAATTTCAGCAAATCGAACTGGTTCCCAAGGCAGGCGGCCATCGTGAGCACTTCGACCGTGGCAGGACCTAGCCGCTGGATATTGTCGGTGATCAATTCGACCACGTTATCTGTAATCTGGGCGGTCCGAATTTGGTCAATCTCCCAGACCCACTCAGCAGGTTCCGGATCAAACCAAATCAGCCGGTCCTGATTCAGGTGCTTTAAAAACTCGCTGGTAAAAAATGGATTTCCAGCGGCTTTCCCAAAAACCAGTTCCGCCAGTGGGGCAACGGTTTCTGGTGACTGATTGAGCGTATCGGCCACCAGGGCGGTGACTTGCTGAACTCCGAGTGGAGTCAGCTTGATATCCGTAATCTGGGCGCTGTTTTTCTGGGCTTCGTGGAGCATCATCATCAATGGATGCCCTGGATCAACTTCATTATCACGATAGGCCCCAAGCACCAGCAAATGCTGGATGTCATTGGCTGAAATCAACGTGCCGATCAACTTCAACGAATCAGGGTCAGCCCACTGCAGATCATCCAAAAAGAGCACCAGCGGATGATCAGCCTGAGCAAATACCCGAATAAAGTTTTGAAACACCAGATTGAACCGGTTTCGGGTTTCGGTTGGCCCAAGTGACACAACCGGAGGCTGCGGCCCAATGATGAGTTCAACTTCAGGAATAACAGCGGTGATCAATTCCCCGTTGATGCCGAGGGCTTCGGTTAATTCCTGACGCCATTGGGCAATCTGGGATTCCGATTCCGTCAAAATTTGCCGAATCAGCGATTGGAAAGCCTGAATGACCGAGGCATAGGGCACGTTGCGCTGAAACTGGTTAAATTTCCCGCTGATAAAATAGCCGCGTTCTTCAGTGATTGGTTTGAATAATTCCTGAACCAGGGCTGATTTTCCAATTCCGGAATAGCCGGAAATCAGTCCCAGTTCTGACGTTCCATCACTCACGCGCCGAAACAGGCTCAGCAATTCAGCCGTTTCGGTTTCGCGTCCATACAGTTTTTGAGGAATCTGAAACCGGTTGAGGACTTCGTGCCGCCCGAGCACAAACGATGAGACCCGTCCGGTATGCTCAAGCTGGTTCAGCGTTTCATGCAGGTCAAAAGTGACGCCTTCGGCACTTTGATACCGATCCTCTGCTGCCTTGGCCATCAATTTCAGAATAATATCCGAGACAATTTCCGGGATTCCAGGATTCACCTGATGCGGAGGAATCGGGTCAACGGCCAGATGGCAATGCACCAGTTCCAGCAAGTCGCGGGACTGAAACGGGAGCTGGCCAGTAAAGAGTTCATACAGGACCACACCGAGCGAATACAAATCTGTCCGATAGTCGAGCCCCCGGTTCATACGTCCGGTTTGTTCCGGCGAAATATAGGCCAGGGTTCCTTCAAGCACATTCACGCTTTGAAATTCCGATTTTTCCAGAGCGAAATGAGTCGCACTGCCAAAATCAATCAATTTGATAATGTCTTTGGCTGGGTTGAAAACAATATTGCCCGGTGTGATGTCTTTGTGAATAACATTGGCTTGATGGATACGACTCAAAATCCGGCTGATACGAATTGCCAGTCGGAGACCATCCACCACCGGACAGGGTTCGTGATGATATAACTGGTGCAGCGAACGGCCTCCGAAATCTTCGAGCAAAATCACCTTTCGGTTTTCAAATTGCTCAATGGCAAAGGCTTCAACCACACCATCGCCAGCAAGGTTACGGAGCAATTCAAACTCGCCCTGAAACCGTGCCAGTTGAGCGGTGGTTGGGTATTCGTCTCTGATCATCTTGCCAATGATGGGCAAACCGTCCTGGGCACGAGTTCCTCGAAAGACAATCGAATTCTCAGTCTCGTGCAGCACTGAGTTGAGCGTGTAGGCACTGAGCGAAATCATGGATTTGGTTGTTAGGGTAGATGGATTTTCGGATGGAAAAGCAGAACGCCGCAATTATGAATGATCAATTCTGAAAAGACCAACCGAATTGGTAAGGGCTTGAGGCTTGAGGCTCGGGGCTGAGGATTCAAACTTGACTCATTTTTAATATCCAGAGACGATTCCAAAGGAAATCAACTGGTACAACCTGGTCTGAAAAATCTCTGAGAACAACCAATGACGACCTTTAAAGATCTTGACCCGATTGAAACTGATTTTGGCATCCCATTTATTCCAGTTGGCTGGCTCGAAAAGGATTCTGTCTTTGAAACCGGACCTGTCAGCCAGGAGTTTTTTACCAAACTCGAAGCTCTTGTCGTTCACCCCTGGCAACCGTTTCACCGTCTGGGAGTTCACTTTTGCGAACTATGCCAGTTTGATCCGCCGGGTTTTAACGCTGAGGTTTATATCCCTTTTGAGGGGAAACTCTATATGGCGCCAGTCGGAATCAAACATTACATCGCCGCTCACTGGTACCGTCCACCTCAAATCTTCATTGAGGCGGTACTGGCCTGTCCGCCAATGAGAAGCATGGCCTACCATAAATCGCTGCTGGAAAACGGTGCTCGACCGCTGATCAAAGCACTGGCCAATCCTCCCCAAATGAAACCCTGAGAAGACCAAAAAAGGAAGCTTCCTGCGTTGGGAAGCTTCCTTTTTGGTCAGGTAACTGATTGGAAGGACTCTTTCGCAAACCCGGAACCCGGAACCCGGAACCTTGTCATTACCCAAATTTTTTCAGTTCGCT
>DAOQNB010000202.1:0-8224 GCA_035335845.1 Acidobacteriota bacterium
GTTTTGTCAATCGCATCCTTTGTAAGCAGAAGAATTTAAGATGCGTTTACCCTTGCAGTGAGCGTGGTGTTGTTTGGCACAAATATTCCTGTCCCTCCCGTCCAGATGGCCGAAATGGCACTGCCTCCAGTTGATCCGGCCAGGATCACGCTCGGCGTGGTGGCACAAACCTGCTGATCAGTACCTGCATTCACTGTCGCCACTGGGAAAATAGTGATAGTCACGGTGTCTGAAACCGCCGGGCAGGGCCCGGCAGGGTCATTGGTTGTCAACGTCAGTGTGACACCCCCGCCAGCAATTTCAGCCGGTGTTGGAAGATAAATCGCTGTTGGCGTTGCAGCATTGGGAACAAACGTTCCGGCGCCTCCACTCCAGGTGACACTGGCGCCGCCGCCACCAAAAGTACCAGCCAGTTGGATATTTGCATTGTCGGCACACACCATTTGTGCCGGCCCGGCTTCAACCGTGGCTGCTCGATTGATGGTGATGATCACGGTGTCTGAAACCGCCGGACAGGGCCCGGTCGGATCGGTCGAAGTCAATGTCAGCGTTACACTTCCAGCCAGAATTTCTGCCATTGATGGCGTGTAACTCGCATTGAGTGTCGTAGCATTTGGGGCAAATGTTCCCATCCCACCTGTCCAGGTTCCAGTTGTAACGGCGCCGGTAACACTTCCCGATAGAGGTGCTGAGGTTCCCTCACAGATTGTTTGTGGATTGCCAGCCTCAACCACTGCAATTTGATTGATAGTAATGGTCATGGTATCGAAAACCGCCGGGCAAGGTCCGGCTGGATCATTGGTCGTCAGCGTCAAGGTTACCGTTCCAGCCGTAATTTCACCCGCTGACGGTGTGTAACTGGCATTGAGCGTGGTGGCGTTTGGCGAAAATGTTCCGCCGCCGCCGCTCCAGGTAGCTGAAACCGCGCTCCCTCCGATGACTCCAGCCAATGTCACGGCTGGATTGTCGGCACATACAGTTTGAGATAGACCGGCATCCACTGTGGCCGCCCGGTTGATGGTAATTGTAACGGTGTCACTGACAGCAGCACAGGGTCCAACTGGATCTGCTGACGTCAACGTCAAGCTCACCGTTCCGGCAGCAATTTCACTCAAGGATGGGGTGTAACTTGCATTGAGTGTGTTTGCATTGGGCGAAAATGTCCCCGTACCGCCCGTCCAGGTGCCAGTGGTGACAGGCCCGGTAACGCTTCCATTTAACAGCGCTGAGGTTCCTTCACAGATAGTTTGTGGATTCCCGGCATCAACAACTGGAAGCGGATTGATCGTGAAAGTGACGGTATCAAAAACCGCCGGGCAAGGTCCGGCTGGATCATTGGTCGTCAGCGTCAAGGTCACGGTTCCAGCCGCAATTTCGCCCGCTGACGGTGTGTAACTGGCATTGAGTGTTGAGGTATTTGGCGAAAATGTTCCGCCTCCGCCGCTCCAGGTAGCTAAAACCGCGCTTCCACCAATTGAACCATTCAAAACGATTGTCGGGCTACTGGCACAAATAGTTTGTGGATTTCCAGCTTCAACCGTTGCCGCCTGATTGATGGTAATCGTGACCGTATCGCTCACCGTTCCGCACGGCCCGGCTGGATCAGCCGAAGTCAGCGTCAAAGTAACCGTCCCCGCACTAACTTCACCGGATGACGGTGTGTAGATCGCGTTCAGTGTTGCATTGTTTGGACTAAAAGTTCCACCGCCGCCACTCCAGGTGCCAGTGGTTACCGGGCCAGTGACGCTTCCGGCCAGCGTCACGGTTGAACCAGCACAAATCGTCTGGGGATTTCCAGCCTCTACCACAGGAAGTGGGTTGATGGTAATCGTCACGGTGTCGAAAACTGCCGGGCATGGACCGGTTGGATCATTGGTGGTCAGGGTCAGCGTCACCGTTCCGGCGGCAATTTCACCAGCCGAAGGCGTGTAAACAGTTGCCAGGGTTGTGTTATTTAGGTTGAAACTCCCGGCGCCTCCCGACCACGTTCCTGTTGAAGCCCCACCCCCGACCAGACCAATCAATGAAACTGACGGGTTGTCGGCACACACGGTAAATGGTCCATCAGCTTCAACTGTCGCCGCCGGGTTGATGGTGATGGTGACAGTATCGCTGACTGAGCCACATGGCCCGGCTGGGTCAGCCGAAACCAGGGTCAGAATGACGGAACCGGAACTCGTTTCGGCGGCTGACGGAGTGTAAACTGCATTCAGGGCATTTCGGTCTGGGTTGAAGGTTCCACCACCACCCGCCCAGGTGCCAGTCGTGGCCGTCCCGGTGACACTCCCCGCCAGTGTGACTGACTGTCCAGCACAAATTGTTTGAGCCAGACCAGCATCCACCACTGGAAGTTTGTTGATTGTAATGGTCACGGTGTCGAAAACCGCCGGACATGGTCCGGTTGGGTCATTTGTCGTCAGCGTCAATGTCACGGTTCCCGCCGTGATTTCGGCTGAAGAAGGTGTGTACATCGCATTTAATGTCGTGGCATTTGGGGTAAAGGTCCCAGTTCCGCCAGTCCAGGTCGCTGAAGCAGCACTGCCACCGATCACGCCAGCCAGTGTGACAGTTGGGCTATCTTCACAAACCGTTTGATTTACTCCGGCATCCACCGTCGCCGCCTGATTGATGGTAATGGTGATGGTATCGCTCACGGTTCCACACGGAGCGGGTGGAACGCCAGACGTCAACGTCAAGGTCACAGTTCCAGCCAGAACCTCAGCCGGAGATGGCGTGTAAACCGCATTCAACGTCGAAGCATTTGGGGAGAACGTTCCGCCACTACCGCTCCAGCTTCCCGTTGTGGCCGATCCGGTCACGCTTCCCGCCAAAATCACCGTTGAACCACCACAAATCGTTTGGGGAGGCCCGGCATCCACCACTGGTAATTTGTTGATTGTAATGGTCATGGTGTCTGAAACGGCTGCGCAAGGTCCGGTCGGATCATTGGTGGTCAGGGTTAATGTCACAGTGCCGGCTGTGATTTCAGCCGACGATGGCGTATAGGTCGCATTCAGCGTGGTGGTGTTTGGGTTAAAGATTCCGCCACCCCCGCTCCAGGTAGCCGATGAGGCACCGCCGCCAATCACGCCCGCCAGGGTCACCGATGGATTATCCTCACAGACCGTTCGGTTGACGCCGGCATCCACCGTCGCTGCCGGGTTAATCGTGATGGTGACGGTATCTGAAACCGCCAGACAGGGTGACGCAGGCACATCTGAAGTCAACGTCAGCGTCACGCTTCCAGTTGAAATCTCGGTTGAAGTTGGTGTGTAGATGGCATTGAACGCCCGGTTATCAGGTGAAAATGTCCCGCCACCGCCACTCCAGGTTCCGGTTGTAACTGAACCGGTAATGCTGCCAGCTAACGTGACCGTTGAGCCGCTGCAAATCGTCTGGGCTGGACCGGCATCCACCACAGGAACCCGATTGATCGTGATGGTGACGGTGTCTGAAACCGCCACACACTGCCCGGCAGGATCATTGGTCGTGAGCGTCAGGGTCACAGTTCCAGCCGTGATTTCAGTCAAAGACGGTGTGTAACTCGCATTCAGCGTGGTGGTGTTTGGGGTAAACGTTCCGCCACCTCCGCTCCATGTGGCCAACGTGGCGCTTCCGCCAATAACTCCAGCCAGAGTAACAGTTGGGTTGGTATCGCACACTGTTTGATTTGCCCCGGCATCAACCGTCGCTGCCGGATCAACCGTGATGGTGACATCTGAAGTCGAATCAGCACAGGGCGGGTTTGAAATCGTCCATCTGAGCACATAAGAACCAGCGCCTCCGCTCGGGGTAAAGATGGCGTTTCGATTGGCTGGAAGCAAAAGCTGGTTGTTGTCAGTTGAAGGGCCACTCACAACGCTCCACATTCCAGTTCCGACGCCTGGCGCATTTCCATTTAAAGTCGCTGAACTATTTGAACAAATCGTCTGCGGACTCCCGGCATTGGCGGTGGTCGGTGTTGGTCGAACCAGAATTGTCACGGTGTCGGTCGAGGGGCTGCACGGCGGACTCGGAATTGACCATTGCAGAACATACGTTCCAGCCAAATCCGGATCGAAAATCGCATTCCGCAAATTCACATTGTTGAATTGCGAATTTGCCGTCGAAGGTCCACTTGCAACCGACCACACGCCAGTTTGCGGGGCCGGATTGTTTCCATTGAGTTGTGCGGTGCCGGTGATACAAATAGTTTGATCCAGCCCGGCATCAGCCGCAGTCGGGCTGGAACCAAATGTAATCAGGACACTTCCAAGACCGGAAATCGGACAGCCGTTGCCATCTGTTCCACCAATAATTGAATAGGCTGTGGTCGAAGTCGGAGAAACGGTAAAGGTAAACGGTCCGCTCCCTGACTGGGTACCGCCTCCGTTGCTCAAAGTAACATTTGAAAATGGCCCGACGCCGCCTTCAATATAAACCGTGATGGGTGCGGATTGGCCGACACAAATGGTTCGGGTTCCGGTCAAAACGGCGGGAAGGTAGGGACAGGTTGGGCACTCCAAAACAAAAACATAAGAAGAGCCTTGATCTGCATTGGCCCCCACGTCATCTGCCCGGGCGCCGCACGCGATGTAGTTGTCATCTAATGCCACACATCCGGCAAATTCATCATTGGCCGCGCCGTCATTGGCAACCAGTATTTTCTGCTGAAACCACAGATTTTCCGCTCGACCAAAGATGTAAACCGATCCGCTGGCAACTGGAACCGCATTACGGCCAAATCGAGCGCCAATCACGGCGCGTTCGCCATCAATGTCAACTCCTGCTCCAAACTGGTTGTTTGCGGTTCCGTCGCTGCCAGTCAATTTTTGCTGCTGGGACCAGGTGGAGCCAGACCGAACAAACACAAACGCCGAACCCTGATCGGTATTGGCACCAATATCGTCTCTGTCGGCGCCAATAATCGCAGTTTCATTACTGAGAGCGACCGAAACACCAAAGTTGTCGTTGGCCAGACTATCACTGCCCGAGAGTTTCTGTTGTTGAGCCCAGGTCGTTCCGGTTCGGAAGAAAACATAGGCTGAACCCTGATTGGCCTGACCTGGGAAGTCGTCTGAATTGGCACCGACAATGGCTGTGTTGAGATTGACATCAACAGCCAGGCCAAACTGATCGCCAGCGGCGCCGTCGGAACCGGCAGACACTTTCTGCTGCTGCGTCCAGGTGGTGACCGACCTGGTAAAAACATAGGCGGCGCCCTGGTCGGCACTATTGGTGCCTGGTCCCAGTGGGGCGCCAACCACAACGGTCTGACCGCTCATTGAGACTGACCGGCCAAATTCATCATTGGCGGCACTGTCACTGCCGTTCAAGCGAGCCTGTTGCGACCAGACACCAGAGGACCGGACAAAAACGTAAGCGGCCCCCTGGTCAGCACTCGTTCCACCTGGGCCAAGGCGGGCCCCAACCACGGCGGTGTCGCCCTCAATGGCAACTGATGTTCCAAAAAAGTCTCCGTTGGCACGGTCGCTGGCGGTCAAAACTGTCTGGCGCGTCCAGGTTGTTCCAGACCGCACAAACACTGAAGCTGAACCCCGATTGTCGTTGGCGGCGTCTACGTCATCGTTTTCCGCCCCGACAATCACAGTGCTGCCACTTACTGCAATCGAAGACCCCAGGTTATCGCTGGCGGCACCATCAGCGTTGATATTTTTCGCCTGCTGCATCCAGTCACAGGTTGAATACACATAGGCCGAGCCATACCCTTGCTGCGCGCCGATGGTGTCGCCAATTGAACCAATCACCAGCGTTTCGCCCTGCATGGCGATGGATTCACCAAATAAACTCAAAGTCTCGCCATCGGCAGGAATCAGACGGCTATCAAGTGTCCAGGCACTGCCAGACCGGGAGTAGACATAACAGGCACCGTGATCCGTAAATGAACCGACGATTTCCGAAGGCGAACCAATCACCAGTCGGTTTCCATACACACACACGCCGATACCAAAGCCAAGCGGAACAACCGAACCTGAAGGCGGAATAAACCGCTGTTGAACAGTCCAGGTTGATCCAGTGCGTACAAACACCACTGCCGAGCCGGTATTTTCAAACTGCCCCGTGGCTGAATCGCCTTCATTTGAACCAACGGCAATGGTATCGCCGTTGATTGACACGCACACACCAAACAAATCAGCTCCATTTCCTTGTGGATCAATCAGTTTCGCCTGCTGATTCCAGGTGGTGCCGGTTCGAACAAACACATAGGCGGCTCCGGATTGAGAAGTGATTGAGGCATTTTTAGGCGCCCCAACCACGACATAATCGCCCCAGATATCAATTTCATAACCCAGGTTATCACCACTCGCGCCGTCTGAAGCGACCAGCTTTTGTTGGAGCGTCCAGACGCCGCCACTTCTGACATAAATAAACGCCGCGCCCTGGTCATTATTATTTGGACCAGCCGACCATTCCGACCCGACAGCCAGCGTGTCTACATTCATGGCCACTGAATAGCCAAACCAGGCGCCAGGCTCCAAATCTGGATTCGTCAAGATTTGGGTTTCACTCCACGTGGTGCCCGTTCGATTAAAGATATAGACCCGTCCTGGCCCCTGTAAAAAAGCACCGACGGCAATCGTGTTCCCATAAATCGTGACATCAATTCCAAAATCAGCGGGAGTACTGGTGTCAGATGGGGTGAGCGTCGCCTGGAGCGTCCAGGCCCCGGCCATATCCTGCACATAGACAAAGACCCGGTTGCTGATGGTTCCAACCACAGCCGTGTTGCCATACACGGCGACGGATCCGCCAGCTCCAAGAGGAGTTGGTCCGACCAGTTTAAACGGAAGGGCAAAGGTTGGGTCAATGTTGATCGGATACACCGCCTGGGCATCATCAACTTCAATCCAGACTTTCCCACCTTCAACCGCAAACTGTGCCGGCACAGCATTTCCAATTGAATCCGTCACATACAACTGATCATATCTGAGCGCCGTGCCAGAGCCATTGCGGCGGGTAAAATTGATGGCAGAGGGGTCTTCGAGTTGGGGAAAGAGGTCTCCGCCAACGCGAAAGCCAAGGCGCATCCGTTCACCTGGAACGCGTTGAGCGGGCGGGGCTTCGATGGTAATGCCCTGCTCCAGTCCTTCGGGACGGTTGATGTACCATTCGGTGAGTTTGGTGATTCCGCCAACCAACCGGGCATTTTCAACTTTCGAAAGTTCAGCCGAAACCTTCCCTGGGCCAACGGGATACTGGGTGGCTCCATAGCCGAGTGATTCGAACTTGAACTGAAACTCCCAGTCAGGCACACCAGCGTGGGATGGATGCACCACAATCCGGTCATCAGTAAACCAGGTGGCAAATTTTTGCTTCTGGTTGATAGCTTCAAACGCACCCGAAGCCAGCCCTTTGACAGGTGTTTGATCTCGCCAGAGAACGTCGTACTGGGCCCGGTTGACGGCTTCCTGAAGTGACTGGTACGTGCCCTGTTCCTGAAGGTGCTTGATGGCCGCCTCGCCCCGCAATGACGGTTCATCCGGTTGACTGACAGATTTTGAAACCACAGTGGCAGGTGTCGAAGCGGACAGAATGGGTCTCAGGATCAAACTCAGGAACAGAAACAACCCACAAACGACGAACAAACGCGAGAAAAACAACCACCGATTTGGTGCTGGCATAAAAACTCCACCCTGGAAAGCTGGCCATCAAGTCAGATTGAAGGCGACAAACTTCGGTGCTCCCAGATAGAAACACCAATCGTTCGAGCATGGCGGGCATGCTTTGCCCCTGGCCTGGAGTTTTTGAAATGGATGACGTGGAAAAGAAAGTGCGGCAACGAGAGACAACTTGAAAAAAGACTGATGAACCTAGCGCAGAATCTGCGCCAAACTCAACGTACACATGACGAATGGGACTTATTTTGTGACAAGCGGGAATGATTTGTCGGAAATCAGCGCTTATGTTTGATGAAATGACATTTCACGTGATTACGGTTGAACTGGGTGCAGGTTTGTGCCCCGTAAACGCCAGGAGAAGGAGTCTCATCGGTTTGCGCTCCGAAGGAGCCGCCAGAAGGTAGCATTGGAAGCTGCTTTGGGCACACCCAAAAACTGGTTGCCAACCCCTTGCGCTGGATCTCGGTCTGGCCGAGACCGTGGGCTTCGCACCACGGCTATTACACGACGCCCGTGCCGGGCTAAAAACCTCGTCCTGGCGCTTATATGATTAGGCTCTGTTGACATTTTGGGTCGTGGATTGAGCCGCGTCGCGGAGCCGTGAG
>DAOQNB010000203.1:0-3400 GCA_035335845.1 Acidobacteriota bacterium
CCTCCAGTTGCACTGGGGCTACTGTCTACCACCTGCTTCGCAGGCTCAGGAGGAAAGGCAACCGTCTCTTCTCAACCTGCGAAGCAGGTAAAAGAGAGTAGCCCCCGGTGCAACCGGGGGAATCGGTGCAACCAAGGAAATCAGACACCCCCACATCCAAGCCTGCGAAGCAGCCGACAGAAAGGAGCAAACGCTACCCATGTCTCATGCCTTCACTAATTCATTGATGCATATTGTTTTTTCGACTAAACGCCGTCAGCCATGTATTGATGAAACTTGGCGGTCACAACTTCATCAATACATGGGTGGTACAGTTCGAGGCATGGAAAGTGTTGCCCTTGAGGTGGGAGGTGTGGCGGATCACGTCCATTTGCTGGTGAGCCTGCACCCAAAACATTCTCTATCTGATTTTCTTCGCGGGTTGAAGTCGAACACGTCTAAATGGGTTAATGAATCTGGTTTCATTCATTCGCGGTTTGAATGGCAACGTGGATATGGCTCCTTTTCAGTCAGCCAATCACAAATGGAAAAAGTTCGTCAATACATCCAAAATCAAGAATCTCATCACCATCGAATGACATTTGAAGAGGAATTTGTGGTGTTTTTAAAAGCTCATGGAATTCCCTATGATGAGCGGTACATATTCGATTGATACCCCCTTCTCTGCCGCAAACTTCGAGGCTAACACGAACTGCCAACCAATCCCTCCAGGGGCTATTGTTTACTACCTGCTTTGCAGGTTAAAACCGAAACCTCGCTTTAGCCCTAGAGCTACGATCCATTCGGGAGGAAAGAATGTGGAAAATCGTTCAACCGGAAGAAACCTATCAGACGATTATTTTCACTGGCGAACAAAAACTTGATCCAGATGATGATAATGTGGACGTAGAAGTCCAGTTCCATCATGGAACACGGTATGTTGCCACCTTCTTTACCCTTAAAAACTTACAATCACTCTTTGACAAAAATAAAAAAACTGGAGAATGCGCGGCTGGTCTCTATTTTTACACACCAGATATGATTGTCGTGGAAAAGCTAACTCCTGAGGTGATTCGTGAGACAATTTGCAGTTTAATTCAAGAAGGTGTTTTTACTTCTGCTTTTTTGCAGGTTGAGTAACCATCAAGAGATCAAGAGCCTATTCCAAAATCCAGGCTTTCACTTATCCAAGAAAAATCTCTTCGCGGTGCTGTTTGAGAAAGTTCGGTTCAGGTCGGAATTTCTCGGGCAGTCGAATTGGAACACCTTCAAATGCAACAAAGTTCATTTCTAACGCTTGGTTGGGAAGTGCGTCTTTGAGGTACTGACTCAAAACCACTCGATGATCTTCATCAAGTGTGATCAATCCACGATCAAAAGCACCATCGTGAAGTCGGGACAAACACAGACCATTGTGAGGATTGGTCCGAAAATCAGGAAATCGGTTCCAAGGTAAAATGTGGCTGGCAATCAAAAGCTCTGGTAATGAGATTCCAGAGATACAGCAACGCGTACCATACGACCCCAATACCGTCCGGCGAAAGAAGTTTTGAGCCAGTCGAACTTTCACCGATTGAACTTTTTCAGTTGGGCCGGAATACGGCAACGTTGGCGCTTGAACTTCAGTTTGATTCAATCTTGATTGACGTTGCGGCGTTGTTTCGGTTACTTCAATTTCCCCAAGAGTTTGCAGGCGCAAAGATTCGCTTTCAGCAGCTAATTTTTCCCAGTTGGAATGAAATTCTGTCCAGATTTCACGGTCAGCTTGACTTGTACTTTGAAGCCCTTTCACCCCGCGTGCCTGATGAAATGGATCTAATGAAGCAAAATTGCACAGCTTCATTGCAATGCTATCGGGTGATCTCCCAAGTGCCTGCGCGAGGGTAATAATTTTGGGGTTACGCGCGTGCATCGTTCCATATGGAATTTCACAGTACAGATTCATTGCCAACAGCAATTCATCGTGAGACCATCGTGTTCCCTTCTTCTTGCCAACCACCATATTTTTTCAGAATGCTCAGACTTTAATGTTGTAGGTCTTGATCTTGCTGTTGAGCGTAGTGGCGTTGAGGCCCAACAGCTTGGCGGCGCGGCTCTGGTGGCCGCTCGTCAGGTCCATGGCTTTGCGGATCAGGCTCACTTCAAAGCGGGCGACTTCGTCATAAAATGAAATGCCCTGGGAAATATCCACTGGCGGCGCGAGCGGTCCCGTCTCGCTGCCGAAGTTCCCGGATTTGCGCTCCGGATGCAGAATTTCATCGCGCAGGTATTCCAGCTCCAGTTCGTTGCTGCGCGAAATCACGACCGCCCGTTCAATCGCACTCGCCAGTTCGCGGACGTTCCCCGGCCACGAATAGGCTTCGAGCAACGCCAGGATTTCTGGCCTGATTTCTTCGGCCAGGTGGCGGGCGTTCTCTTCGTTGTACTTGCGGATGAAGTGCTTGGCGAGCGGGAGAATGTCTTCGCGGCGTTCGCGCAGGGGCGGCAGGTCAATGCTAATCACGTTGAGCCGGTAAAACAGATCTTCGCGGAACTTCCCTTCCGCGACGTGCTGGCGCAGGTCTACGTTGGTGGCGGCAATGATGCGCACATCCACCCGACGCGGCGAGGTATCCCCCAATGGAATGAATTCACGCTCCTGGATCACCCGCAGCAGTTTGCTTTGGGTCTCGACCGCCAGATTTCCAATTTCGTCCAGAAAAATACTGCCGCCGTCCGCGACTTCAAAGAGCCCTTTTTTGGCGGTAAAAGCCCCGGTAAAGGCACCCCGCAAATGGCCAAATAATTCACTTTCAAGCAGTTCGGTTGGAATATTGCCCGAATTGACCGTCACAAACTGGCCGCTTTCAGAACGCGGACTCGAAAAATGCAACGCCCGGGCAATTAACTCTTTTCCAGTCCCGGATTCGCCCTGAATCAAAACCGTCGTCCGCGCCGGGGCAATCTGTTCGACCAGTTCCAAAATTTCGAGCATCCGTGGACTGCGGGCGATGATCTCGTTTTTCTGGCTCGCCTGACGGAGCGTTTTTTTGAGTTCGCGATGCTCTTCGTCCTTGCGCCGCCGCCGAAGCCCGCCTTCGACAACTCGCAGGATCTGGTTGTTTTCAAAAGGTTTGCGGATGCAGTTATAGGCGCCGACCTGCCACGCGGTCACGGCGGTGTCAAACGTGGCATAGGCGGTGATCATAATCACCACCGCTTCCGGGTCGTACTTGAGGAGCGCTTCAAGGGTGTTTAAGCCTCCCATTCCCGGCATTGAGACATCGAGCAAAACCAGGTCAAAGGGTTGCTGCTGATAGAGTTCCAGCCCTTCTTCACCGGTTTTTGCCAGTCCAACGCGATACCCGGCGCTCGAGAGCAGGGTCTCAAGCACGTCTCGCATGATTTCTTCATCGTCAACAACAAGAATTGAACCTTTTTT
>DAOQNB010000203.1:3500-6087 GCA_035335845.1 Acidobacteriota bacterium
GCTCGATCCAGCACTTTCTGATAATAGGCTTCATAGTGCGGAATAATACTCGCTGCGCTGTATCGTTCGATAGCTACTTGTCGCCCAAGCGCGCCCATTTTTTTGCCTAATGACTCGCTCGTCAATATTTTTTGAACATATTTTGCCATGGCTTCAATATCGCCGACATCGGCCAGGTATCCGGTTTCGCCATCAATGACGACTTCAGGCAGGCCGCCGACGTGACTGGCAACGACTGGAACTTCGCAGGCCATGGCTTCAAGCGCGGAAAGTCCGAAGGATTCAGTTTCGCTTGGCAACAACAAGACATCAGCCAGCGACAGGTAAGCCGGGATATTGGGCTGTTTACCGGCAAAGACCACGTCTTTGTGAACCCCAAGCTGACGCGCCAGCCACTCAGCCTGTGATTTCTCAGGGCCATCGCCCACCATCAACAATTTGGCTTTGACCTTGCCGTTGAGCCGGGCAAAGATGCGGATGCAATCAGTTACCCGCTTGACGGCGCGGAAATTTGAAATGTGCATCAGGATCTTTTCGCCTTTGGGAGCACACTTCTCAAGCAAACAATCCTGCGGTTTGCGCTGATAAATTTGGGGTGAAATAAAGTTAGGGATCACTTCGATCACATCCTGGGGCACGTCAAATACCTCACAGGTCGCAGTTTTCAGGTACTGGGAAACTGCCGTTACCCCATCACTTTTCAGAATCCCAAACCGCGTAATCGGAAGATATGAACGATCAGCCCCAACCAGTGTAATATCAGTGCCATGCAGGGTAGTTACAAACGGAATGTGTTTGAAATCAACCAGCATTTCACGCGCCAGGAAGGCGGCTACTGAGTGAGGAATGGCATAATGAACATGCAGCAAATCCAGTTTTTGTTCGCGGATAACCTCAGCCATTTTGACCGCCAGCGCCAGGGTATAGGGAGGATGATCAAAGAGCGGATAATTGGCAATTTCGACTTCGTGAAAATGCACGTTGTCGTTGAGTTCAGTGATTCGGGTGGGCAAAGCCGAAGAAATAAAATGCACCTGATGGCCACGCCGGGCCAGTTCCATGCCTAATTCCGAGCCGACAATACCGCTCCCGCCATATGTTGCATAACAGGTAATTCCAATGTTCACCGTACACCCCCAACTGGTTGGTTTCTCTATTTTCAGGGCCTGATTGATTCATCGTGGTTTCTGGGATGTGGTATTTCGGGTTCTTTGACAGTACCCATCACCAGAGATTTGAAAATGACCCGAGTGTATTTCACGCCTGCCTGATAGCGTGTAAAACGTTGTAAAACTTCGGGAAAGAAACTTCAACGCATTCAGCCCCTTGTATATGGGTGTTTCCATCGGCAACCAGGGCGGCAATGGCAAACGCCATGGCAATGCGGTGGTCTCCGGCGGTATCAATGACAGCACCTCGAAAGGGTTGATTGCCCGGCGCGCTTAATCCGTCCTCAAACTCGGTGACTTCAGCGCCCAGCCGCCGAAGGTTTTCAACCACCAGCCGGATACGGTCGCTTTCTTTGACGCGGAGTTCTCTGGCATCGCGAATTTCAACCCCGCCTAAACAGGCCCCGAGCACAGCCAGAATTGGCAATTCGTCTATCACATTGGGAATGATGTCTCCCTTGAGCACCAGCGGTGCCGCGACCACCCGATGATGACGGGTGACCCGCAAATCAGCCACTGGTTCGCCAATCTCAAAGCGTTCGTTTTCAATCTGAATTTCGGCCCCAAGCGACTGCAGCAACTGAAGCATTCCCGTCCGGGTTGGGTTCATCCCGACATGGCGAATGGTCAAATCGGCTTCTTCAACCATCAACGCTGCCGCTAAAAAGAAGGCCGCAGACGAAAAGTCTGATGGCACCGTGCAACTGGTCGGCGGTGCTTTTAACCGCTGACCGCCCTGGATTCGGATTTCCTTCCCGTCTGTGGTCAGGTTGACTCCAAAGGCACGCAGCATGCGCTCAGTGTGGTCACGCGTTGGAACTGGTTCAATCACCGATGTTTCACCGTCGGCATAAAGTCCGGCCAGCAAGACACACGACTTCACCTGGGCACTGGCCATGGGCAAGGTGTATTGAATTGGATGCAATGCACCACCCTGAATTGTCAATGGGGCAAACTGGTCATTGGTCGCCTCGATCCGGGCACCCATCGCGGTCAGCGGCGTCATAATGCGCCGCATCGGACGTTGTGACAGTGATTCATCACCCGTGATGGTACTGACAAACGGCTGCCCAGCCAGAATTCCTGACAGAAGCCGGATGGTCGTCCCCGAATTACGCGCATCCAGGATGTCTTTCGGAGGCTGTAGCCCGTTGAGCCCTCTACCCTCAATCGCAATCGAGTTCGTTTCTGAATCCGTCCCCTCAACTGAGACTCCAAGTGCCCGCATACAGTTGAGCGTGCTGCGGCAATCTTCACTGGTTGCAAAATTGGTGATATGCGTTGTGCCATCAGCCAGTGATGCCAGCATGCCAAGGCGATGGGAAATGGATTTGTCTCCGGGCAGCACCACCGTTCCAGCCAGTTTTTGTGTTTTTGAAAGTGAAATGGTTGAAGACATATTTGATTGAGGGTTCAGG
>DAOQNB010000203.1:6187-8218 GCA_035335845.1 Acidobacteriota bacterium
GGGTTGAAAACCAGGGTTCAGGGTTCAGGGTTTAAGCATCAGGACAAGGGTTTTAGGCCCGAAGGGTTGTCGTTTCATAGCCGTGGTGCGAAGCCCACGGTCTCTGAGAAAAAACAATGGGGCGAAGCGTGTTCGCCCCAAGAGATCAGGCTCCGGTTTGCCAGTCGTTGCCCCATAAGCGCCAGGATAAGAAAAACGGTGTTCTTTCCGTTGGCATTAAACAATGTTCTGTTAGGGATTGGATCTCGTCCTGGCTGTTTCCGTGGGCTTCGCACCACGGCTATTCAACGACGACCCTTTGGGCCTCAAATCCTTACCCTGGCGCTTATGGTCGTTGCCCTCCCTACCGCGACAACAATGTGCCGACGTAGTTGAGCAAATCATTGGCGCTTTCCGTCGTGTAGCCATGTTCACGCACCAGCCGGTCAATCACTTCGTTAATCCGCCGGAGTTGATCCGGATCGGGGGATTTGGCCGAAGTCGTGATCTTGACCACGTCTTTGAGGTCGGAAAAGATTTTCTTCTCGATGGCTTCTTTGAGCCGTTCGTGTGAATTGTATTCAAACCGTTTGCCTTTGCGGGCATAGGTCGAAATGCGAATCAGGATTTCCTGACGGAAGGTGTTCTTGGCGTTTTCTGAAATCCCGATTTGCTCTTCAATCGAGCGCATCAGTTTTTCATCCGGTTCAAGTTCCTCTTCGGTCAGGGCGTCTTTGATCTTTTCCTTGTTGCAGTAGGCTTCGACGTTGTCCAGATAGTTGTCACAAATGCTCTTGGCCATTTCTTCAAACGAATAGACAAACGCCCGCTGGACTTCGAGCTTGGCAATTTCGTCATATTCTTTGCGCGCCATGGTGATGAGGTTTAAATATCGTTCGCGCTCTTCGGCATTGATGCCGGTGTGCTGATCAAACCCGTCCCGGATGGCCCGCAGGGCATCAATGGCCGTGATGTACTTGTGTCCTTCCTTGATCAATGCATTCGAGAGCCGGTTGATGATGTAGCGTGGGGAAATTCCAAACATTCCCTCCCGCACCGTTTCTGCCTTTAACTCTCTGACATCCTTGCTCTTAAAGCCTTCGACGTCTTCACCGTCATAAAGCTTCATTTTCTTCAGAATGTCCACGTTGGCGCGTTTGGGTGGTTCAAGCCGGGTCAGAACGGCAAAAATTGCCGCGACGTGCAACGTGTACGGAGCAATATGGACTTGACGGAGTTCGCTCTGCTGCAAGAGCTTCTTATAGATTCGCTCTTCTTCGGAAACCTTCAGGTTATAGGGCACGCGGATCATGATGATGCGATCCTGGAGCGCCTCGTTCTTCTTATTGCCGACAAATGACTGGTATTCGTTTTCGTTGGTGTGCGAGACGATGACTTCATCGGCATAAATCATCGCGTAGCGGCCCGTCTTGATTGATTGTTCCTGTGACAGCGTCAGCAACGAATAGAGGAATTTCTCGTCGCAGTTGTGATTGACAAAGCCGTTGCCGACATACGAATGCTCTTCGGGAACGTGGAAATCCCACAAATCACACCGGCCTTCGGTCTTTTCTTCAACTTCATCAAAGAAATACTGGGATTCGAGCGCGGAAAAAATCGGTTCGGGAACGGTCACATGTTCGCTGGCTACTTCGGCAATGGTTTTGGCGATTTGATATGACGGAGCAGACTTGCCTTTGGCAAAGCGCCAGAGTTGCTCGTAATTCATATCTCCGATCAACTGCCGGGCGCCAAACCGGTCACGATACCCAAGCCCCGCCGCTGCCACCGCTGCTTTGGCCGCCACCTGCAATTCCTGTTGTACCTGGCTCCAGTGAACCTGCAGATTTGGCACCGTGTCACGATGGGCAATATGGTCTTCCGCTTCCAGTTTTTCAGCCAGTTCACGTTTGTAATCAATGCCAAAGCCGATTTCCCGATTGAAAATGGCGATGTTTTCGCTGTCAATCTGGATCATGTAGTAAGTGCGCTGGTATTTTTCATTAAAATGCCGCTGACACTTGCTGATGATTCCATAGTTGAGCAACACAA
>DAOQNB010000204.1:0-6540 GCA_035335845.1 Acidobacteriota bacterium
TCTTCATTCTTCATTCCTCAAAGCTGAGGTTGCGGGAGGTGCTCAAATCCTGGTCTGGCAAAGAGATAGCCTTGAAACAAATGCACCCCGGCATCGTGCAGGACAGCCAGTTCCTCGGGTTGTTCAATCCCTTCGGCAATCACCTGACAGCCCAACTCTTCGCACACCTTGAGAATACCCAAGACAATGGCGCGTCGTGGTTTATGGGTGTGGATATCGCGAGTCAAGCCCATGTCAATTTTGACAATGTCGGGTTGGAAGTCCGCCAGCAGATTTAACCCGGCATAGCCAGCGCCAAAATCATCAATCGCGGTTTTAAATCCCAGCCGTTTGTATTCCTGAAAAATTTCAATCAGGTGCTGGTGGTTGGTAACCCGTTCGCCTTCAGTGACTTCAAAGATAATATGGTCGGAAGGGAAGTTGTATTTTGCGGCAGCTTCGAGGGTTGTGCGGATACAGGTTTCCGGGCGATAAACCGCATTGGGGAGAAAATTGATGGAGAGAAATGCCCGGAGATCAAGTCTGGCTGCCAGTTGAATCGCTTTGACCCGGCATACCTGATCAAACCGGTAGCGATTGTCATCATTGACCTGACCCAATATTTCTGCGGCTGATTCCTGGTTTGTTCCACGAACCAGGGCTTCATAGCCAAAAATCGAGCGAGACCGGATGTTCACAATCGGCTGGAAGGCCATCGTGAAGTCAAAGGCCAGCCCTGCACCTTCAGAGCAAGCCTGGCAAGTCAACTGGCTGTAGTTGCGTTGCACGATCATAGAGAGAATGTGTTGTTAATTGTTGGGTGACGGGTGACTTGAAACCAATACCTTTGACGAAGAACCAGGAACGAAGAACCAGGAACCGATTACTACCCGCTAACCATTTTCTCAATTCTTCATTCTTCACTCTCAATTCTTCATTCCCAGTCTTCCTCATCTTCCCACTCATCTTCATCCGGGTATTGAGGAAAGCTCTCACCTTTACTTTCAACGATGCGGGGATATTTGGCGCGTTTGGCTTTTGGGGTGATGGCCACCACCTCGACATCGAACTCGTGGCTATCACCGAAGTCAAAGAAATAGAGAAACTTGTGATGAAGCGATAGCCCAAGTTTGCCCAGGATTGCTTCATTCGCCGGTGGGGCATCTGCCCCAAAGGGATTATCAAACATCACTGGTGACCCTTGAA
Source organism: Acidobacteriota bacterium (assembly GCA_035335845.1). Taxonomy (GTDB): domain Bacteria; phylum Acidobacteriota; class Blastocatellia; order Chloracidobacteriales; family Chloracidobacteriaceae; genus JACQXX01. The sequence continues at coordinate 1,186 of DAOQNB010000204.1, forward strand.
ATTCAAACGACTCGTTTCTTGAATCGCCATCCAGGTGAAACGCATACAGATGGTCGTTATCCCATTCAAAGGCTGACTGGATCGCAAGATGAAGATCCGCCAGTGTTTGTTCGGATTTGACCTCAATGATCCGATAGACGCCCTTGCCAAGATACCGATGATGGACTTTGAAACTATAGGTGCCCCCTTGATTTTCAAGCGGGGTGGGCAGGTTGGCTTCCTGCAGGATCTGACGGGCCAGAAATCGTGGGTAAAACTCTGACTCTTCCACGACCATGACCTGGGCCCGGTCAATCACCGATTGTGGGACTGGCTGATCCAAAATCGAGTATGTGACTGACAAATGTTCGAGCGCCTGAGCCCGAATATCAACCGATTCATGCCTGGTGAGATCCATCAGATGTTGAAAGGCTACCTGGTCTTTGCGTTGGACCGCCGCGATTGACAGGTAGGAAAGGATTATTTCCTGGCGTTGGGGCAGGCCTTTGTCTCGGGGGCGTGCCAGGCTCAGTGCTTCAAGCAAAAATGGAAAATGATTGGTGCCAGGTACTCTTACCAGGAATTCCAGGAGATTTTCCAATACCCGATTGGCGCCATTGCCTCCGCGTTCAAGTACTTTCCGGTACAACTCAGGCAGTAACTCTACCTCTTTTTGAGACAGAGAATATTTGTAGACAGGAGGGAGTCCGTATCCAGAATACTTCATTTTTTGAGACGCTGGTATTTTCGACAGGTCTTTCAGGAGTTTGGTAAAGGCAGTATGGCACTGGGTGCTTGGCGGCATTTTCGGCTTCTCATCAGGTTGGTGCATGAGTGCCAGTCGAAACAGCGATCTGCCTGGGGAATTGAATCTACTCATAGGGGTTATGTGCTTTCCTCATGAACAGTAGATCACTCGGCCTGAATCCTGGATGGTTCGTTAGTGGAGTGATCTGGTACGGGTACGGTTTGGGCAACTCGGACGCGGTTGCGACCTTCGTGTTTGGCTTGATAGAGCGCCTGATCTGCAGCTTGAATCAATGATTCGGGCGAAAGGTCCAGCCGTGGCACCACGGTGGCAATGCCCTGGCTGAGAGTCACCATTTTACTCGCTGCAAGCGATTTTTCATGTGGAATTTGAAGTGATTCGGTCCGGGTTCGTAAAATTTCAGCCAGATTCCAGGCACTCTCAGTCGAACTGCCAGGTAAAACCGCCACAAACTCCTCACCGCCATAGCGTGCCACCACATCTCCGGCTCGGATAACTGTCTCTTTGAGTACCTGACCAATTCTGCGAAGACATTCGTCACCGCCCTGATGACCATAGGTGTCGTTAAACAGTTTAAAACTATCAACATCAATCAAAATGACGGAAATCGGTGTTTTGGCGCGAATTGCCCGCCGCCACTCCAGATCAAACACTTCATCGAAATGCCGACGGTTGGCCACACCCGTCAGGGCGTCAACATAGGACAGGCGTTGGAGTTCCTGATTAGCCTTTTCAAGTTGCCAGGTGCGTTTTTCAACCAGTTCTTCCAGGATGCGTTGCCGACGTTTGAGTTGGGCAACCCGCAGGCTATAGAGCAGCCCTCCCGTGACTCCTACGCCAAGAATACACAACCCATAAAACCAGTATGTCTGGTAGAAATGAGGTTTGACGGTGAGTTTGACCGAGGTGCCAGTGGTATTCCACACGCCGTCATCATTACAGGCCACAACTTGAAAGGTATATTCGCCAGCCGGGATACGGGTGTAATAAGCGACTCGCGGTCCAGCTTGAGTTGTCCAATCCGGATCGTACCCATCAAGTTTAAATCGGAATTTGACCCGGCTGGGCACGCGATAGCTCAGTCCGGTGAAATGAAATTCGACTTTTTGGACCCCAGCTTTGAAGGTAATCTGGTCAAGAGGGCTCACCGGTTGTGAATCAACCAGGACCTGTTCAATACGAACTGGAATGACCTGCACATTGAGTTGAATTTGTGCCGGATCAATCATGGCGACGCCTTTGATGGTCGGAAACCATAACTTGCCATCGTGCGTCTTCCATCCGGCTGGTGTCACCCCGCCATTACACTCACTGCTGCGCAATCCATCAGCTTTGCTAAACACAGTACATTCAAGCAGTTTCAGTTCCTGCCTGGCAAATTGCTCAAGCTGGCTTTTCTGGATCCGGAAAATTCCTTTATTGCTGCTCATCCAGAAGCAATTTTGATTGTCTTCCAGGATTTGATACACCGTGTCGTCAAAAAGGCCATCCCGGCTGGTAAAGGCCGTAAACTTTCCGTTGTGATACTGATTTAACCCGCCACCCGCGGTTCCAATCCACAAACTCCCCTGTGTGTCACGATAGAGCGAGACGACAAAATTATTTGAAAGTCCGTCTTGAGTTGTGTAAACGCGGATTTTCCCGTCTTTGAATTGATTGAGCCCACCACCGTCAGTTCCAACCCAGAGATTGTGGTCACTGTCTTCACAGATAGTCCAGACCACGTTGTTGGAGAGCCCTTCCTGCTGGGTAAAGCGGGTAATGCGCCCATTTTCAATATGGTTTAACCCATTATTGGTGCCGACCCAGAGCGTTGTGTCGTGAGCCTGAAAAATCGACCAGATAAAATTGCTGGTCAATCCATTGGCAGTGCTCAGGTGGCTTTGAACTTTGCCATCTTTAAAGTAGTTGAGACCGCCTCCGCTGGTGCCAACCCACACCCCTCCATCTATGGTGGCACAAATTGAAGAAACGTCATTGCTTGAAAGCCCATCGCGTGTGGTATAGGTGGTCGTGATCTTCCCATCGTTGAGGCAATTGACACCGCCGCCGCTGGTGGCGATCCAGAGTGTGTTCTGGTTGTCTTCGCACAGTGAGATGATGTCACTGTTGGACAGTCCTTCCGCCGTGGAAAACATGGTGAATTTGGTATCACAAAACCGATTGAGTCCACCGCCATCAGTTCCAATCCAGAGGCTGCCTTCGGAATCTTCCGCGAGTGCCAGGACCCGTTCATCCGTCAGTCCCTCGCCACTGCTGTAGGTTGTTAACTGACCAGAACTCAGTCGGTTAAGGCCATTTCCTGTGCCAATCCAGAGATTGCCGCGTCGGTCTTCATACACCACAATCACTGAATCATCCGAGAGCCCGTTGTGAGTGGTATAGGTGGTGACTTCGTCTCCGGCAAAACAAAACAGCCCTTTCCCATCCGTTCCCACCCACAACCGACGGGCCTGATCACTGTAGATGGAGCGAATCGAGGCATCTGTAAACGTTTCCGTTGACGCAAAAAACCGCAACTGGTCATTGTGCAAAAACGTCAGCACGCCACTGGTAAAGCCGACCCATAGATTGCCGTCGCGGTCCTGGGCAACGGCACTGATGCGTTCATCAAAGCTGCCCGTTGGAGAGATAAACACCTTAAACCGGCCATTGGTCAGACGGTTGAGCCCCCGGTCAGTTCCGATCCATACATTTCCCTGTTGATCTTCACACAGCACACGGATGACTTCGTTTGAGAGTCCGTCTTGACGGGTATAGGTCGAAAATTTTCCCTGGTCAAGGCACACCAGGCCGCCCCCATAGGTGCCAATCCACAGCCGACCAAGGCGGTCTTCACATAGCGAGAGAATAAAATGGTTGGTGAAAGCGGGTGTGTTGGATTTATCAAAAACCGTGAACTTGACCCCATCAAAGCGAACGAGTCCTTCCTGCGTCCCAAGCCACAGATAGCCGTCGCGAGTCTGCAAAATGGCGGTGACTGAATTTTGAGGGAGGCCCTGTTCCGTTTGCCACGCATCATGGCCATACTGGGTGACACGTTTGGCCGGGTCGAGCGCCGTGACCGGATTAAAGGCCGAAACGACACACGGCAGCAAAAAGGAAAGAAACAAGCGTGCGAACCAGAACCACGAAACGCGGCAGGTCATGACAGTTTCTTTGAAGCGTGAGGTGAACGTGTGGGGATGAAGAACCGGACTGAAGGCTGGAAAATAGCGGCGGTTGGACTTGAACCAACGACCTACGGGTTATGAATCCGTCGCTCTGACCACCTGAGCTACGCCGCCATAAGGATTTTCAAAGTAAAAGAGCATACGGACCTGAGCTGAATCTGTCAAGCATCTGCTGAAGACCGGTGATAGTTGTGATATGGTAGCAGCGCTCAAACTGGCATTCGCCCAGTTTTCAAAAGCTGAGTCGCTCAAAATCAGAAGTTGGCGGTCAGCTTTTCATTCAACCAAATACTTTTCAACTCAGAAGGAGTCTCTTGTGGAAGCGGTACTGGCTCTTGAAGATGGTCGTGTATTTCGTGGGCGCAGTTTTGGCGCCGTCGGCGAAACCGCCGGGGAAGTAGTATTTAACACATCCATGACAGGCTATCAGGAACTGTTGACAGATCCGTCATATGCCGGTCAGTTGGTGGTGATGACCTATCCCCACATCGGCAATTACGGCATTAACCGGGAAGATATGGAATCGCGCCGCCCATTTCTCCAGGCGTTGATTGTCAAGGAACTCTCCCCGGTTGTGAGCAACTGGCGGGCGACTGAAACGCTGGACGAATACCTGCGCCGGACGGGCATCCTTGGCATCGAAGGGATTGACACCCGGGCGCTGGTTCGGCATCTGCGTGAACGCGGTGCCATGCGCGGCGTGCTTTCCACCACCGAAACCAATGCCGAAACGCTGGTTCAACGAGCGGCCAGTTCGCCAGGTATGGTCGGTCGAGCCCTGGCCTGCGAAGTCTCGTGCACCAAATCCTATGAGTGGAAAAACTCGCACCTCTTTGGCGAAGAACCTCTGGTTCCAGCTCCAGACGGTGAACCATTTCAGGTCGTGGCTTTTGACTTTGGCATCAAATTTAATATTTTGAGGCACTTAACCAAAATTGGGTGCCGGGTAACGGTGGTTCCGGCGACCACCACTTTTGAAGAAGTCCAAAAACTGAACCCGGACGGTGTGTTTTTGTCAAATGGGCCTGGCGACCCCGAACCGCTCCATGAAATTGCGGCTGAAGTGCGCAAACTGGCTGAAACCTATCCAACTTTTGGTATTTGTCTGGGGCATCAATTGCTGGCGCTGGCGTTTGGCGCCAAAACCTACAAATTGAAATATGGCCATCGTGGCGGAAACCATCCAGTCAAGAATCTGGTCACCGGGCGGGTTGAGATTACAGCTCAAAATCACGGGTTTGCGGTTGAACCCGCATCAATGCCCGCCGATTTTGAAACCACCCATATCAATCTCAATGACCAGACACTGGAAGGCATGCGTCACCGTCACCTGCCGGTCTATAGCGTCCAGTATCACCCCGAAGCTTCCCCCGGTCCGCATGATGCCTCATATTTATTTGATGATTTCACCCGCTTGATGCAGCAGCAGCGGAC
>DAOQNB010000204.1:6640-8196 GCA_035335845.1 Acidobacteriota bacterium
AAACCCCGAACCCTGAACCCTGAACCCTAACCTATGCACATTGCCATTCTTCACGAACGACAATCCCAGCCTGATGACTATGTGGCCCAGATTTTAGAATCGGCGCTCACCGCCCAGGGCTGCCAGGTGTTTATTGACCGATCTCAGACCGATGGGATCGAGTGGGTGCGCGAAATCAAGAATCAGGTCCGCACGGCTGATGTAGTGATTGTGTTGTTGTCGGGCACCTCAGTCAGCGGTGAAACTCTGGCCTATGAGATTCGGATTGCGTTTGAAACCGCGCAACAACAGGGAAAACCCAAAGTTTTGCCCATTCGACTCAATTTTCTTGATCCGCTGCCTCGACCTCTGACCGGCATTTTGCCAGAGCCGATTATCTTTTCGTGGATGAGCCCACAGGACAATCTTTCACTGACCCAGGCGGTGCTTTCGATCTTAAACCCGGCTGGCCCGGTTGTAATCCCATCAGAGCTACCACCCCAACCGCTTGAGCCAGTTGGCGGTGCAGTGCCATTAAACTCAAAATATTATATTTTGCGCCGGATGGACGAAGAATTCGGTACGGCTATCTCACGCGGAGACAGCATTGTGCTTGTGAAGGGGGCGCGTCAGATGGGCAAAACCTCACTGCTGGCACGTGGGCTGCAACAAGCTCGCGAAGCTGGCGCGAGGGTGATTCTGACTGATTTTCAGAAACTCAATGATGCCTATTTTGATTCGATTAACACGTTTTTTCTGATGCTGGCTGAAATGATCGCCGATCAACTCAACCTGGATGTCGAACCGGAAAAGGTGTGGAATACCCGCCGTGGACCGAACATGAACTTTGAACGATTTTTGCGGCGTGAAGTGCTCGGCCAGCTCCAAACCCATCTGGTGTGGGGACTTGATGAAGTGGACCGGCTCTTTAGCTGTGATTTTGGAAGTGAAGTCTTTGGGTTGTTTCGGTCATGGCACAACGAGCGGTCGCTTGACCCAACTGGTCCCTGGCAACGACTCACGCTTGCTATTGCCTATGCCACCGAAGCCCATTTGTTTATTACCGACTTAAATCAATCACCATTTAATGTCGGCACTCGCTTAACCCTTGAAGACTTTACCTTTGATCAGGTGAAAGAACTCAATGAGCGGTATGGCCGACCACTCAAAGATGATGCCGAAGTGGCGCGATATTTTCGGCTGGTCGGTGGGCATCCGTACCTGGTGCGGCGTGGTTTGTACGAAATGGTGGTTCAGGCGATGACGCTCTCGTTGTTTGAAGCCCAGGCAGACCGTGACGAAGGGTTGTTTGGTGATCATCTGCGCCGGTTGTTGATGTCCATTCTGCAGGACGAGGCCCTGACCCAGGGCATGAAATCAGTTCTGCAGGAAAAAGGCTGTCCGCATACTGAGAGTTTCTATCGGCTTCGGAGCGCTGGTGTGATCCTGGGCGATTCAGGCCGGGAAGTCCTCCCACGCTGCCAGTTATACTCGGTCTATCTCAAACGTCATCTGCTTTAAATCGGGGTTCCGGGTTCCGGGTTCCGGGTTCCGGGTTCCGGGTTCCGGGTTCCGGG
>DAOQNB010000205.1:0-8193 GCA_035335845.1 Acidobacteriota bacterium
CAAGCACCAAGCACCAAGCACCAAGCACCAAGCACCAAGCACCAAGAACCAAGAATCAAGAACCAAGAACCACTTTCTTCATTCTCAATTCTTCATTCTTCATTCTCAATTCTTCATTCTTCCCTTCAAACCTGTTCTTCAGCGACCAGGACTTTTTGGAATGGTTTGACCAGGCGGCTCAAAATGCTCTGGCCAATTCGGGCGCGTGTGACCTGCCAGTCGCTTCGGGCCTGTAATTGCTGGAGTCGTTCCAGACGGCGGGTCAGGACTTCCCGTTCTTCTGGGGCATAGTAGGCGACGGATTGACTGCTTTCCTGAAACCGCTCCCAGAGCGTGGTGTGAAACTTATGGACCAGTTCATCAAGCTGGTCAACCGGGTACACCGCGAGGATGGCTTCCAGTTCGCGGATTCGACGCGGGCGGGTTTCCAGCGTTAGCATATCTTCAAGAATATATGCCGCAGGCGGGTTCCAATTCTGAACACTGGCAATGATTTGCACATAGCGCACAATGCGCAGGACCAGCCGCAACAGCGATTGCTGGATCTGGTTTTGGGTCACAAGCTGGCGGATTTCTTGCAATCTGGTATCAAAGGTCCGGCGGCGGGGCGATTCCTGAGAAATGGGAGTCACGCTCAACCAGTTTGAAAAGGCTTCGACCTGGTCCCTGATTTCCGCTCGCCGCCGGGTCAAAATCAGCACGACTTTGATTTGCTGGAGGCGCTGGATACTGGTTTCGACGTTTTTCCATTCCTCCAAAATGCGTTCATCTGACAGACGCAGGTCTTCGATTTCCTTCAAGGCCAGAATATAGGAGGCGAGGCCGATTGGTTCGCGCCCAAGCAATTCTTTGATTGTCAGCGTCAGTCGCTCATCAAAATTGGCGCGCTCGGCTTCGGTTAAGATTACCAGCAGCCCAATCCGTTGCTGGAGTTGTTTGAGAAACACCCGAACCGCACGGGTTTCTTCGGCGATATAGGCTTTTTGGGCCAGTTCGAGGCCGGTTTCCAGTGCCTGCAATAAAACGGCCCGATCATGGGTTTCCGGCGCCAGAAAGGAAGTCAAAACTTCCAGTGTATAGGTGCTCAGAGGCAGGTCGCTCCGGGCCAGAAAAACACGTTTTTGCAGGTCTTCCTGGGTTAGTGTGGGGCCAGTCCGCCCCCGGTAGGTTTCAAAAAACTTGGCCTGTTGTTCGAGTTGTTGTTGGTCGCTCCCAATCAACTTGGAGTGAAAGTTCTTAATAAAGGTCAGGAAATTTTCTTTAATGATGTCTTCCGGCTGCCGGGTTCGGATGGCGCCTTCAAATCCGAGTTCCTGACCTCCCTGACGAAACACCGATGGCAGGTGCATGTTGACAAAAGCCAGGTCTTCTTCGATTTGCTGACTGGCGAGGCTTTCAATCCGGTAGCGGTCAACATCGCTCAATGACCGCCCAAACAGAAACCGGGCGTAGCTATCGCACCAGCGGACCACCATTTCCTTCCAGGATTGATAGTTTTCATAGCCACTTTCCCGTCCACGGGCATAGTCATGGTCAAAGGTACGCCGCATCTGGTCAAAGCAAAACAGCAGGTCACTCATCAACACGCTGGAAAGCTGTCGCCATTTTGTCCGCACGACTTCGGGGTCCGGTGACCGCAGGCCGCCGGTATGCGACCGCAACTGTTGCTCGCGACGATATTTGAGGGCGTCAACAATCAGTTCTGCCAGGGTATTTTTCCGGTTAAAGAAATCCATGCCCATTGAAACCGGGATGTTGTTTCGGCGGGCAAAATGTTCTGTCCCCTCACACATCCGTTCTCGGGCATAAACCTCTCCGCTGGGCGACTCCATGCTCCGAACGGCTTCATAGCAATAAAATGTTAATTCACAACAATCGCCAACTCGTTTGAGAAGAAAGAGTTTACTTCGCATTGAGCGTTTTGATTCAAGAAACTCTCGCTCAAAAGTCTGCAAAAACCGATGGATCGAGTCGTGAATCAGATCGTGGAAGATCTTTTTCATGCGCGGCACATATTCGCGACGAATCCCTTCGACAAATTCCTCTGGTGGCCGGTCAAGAATATTTTTGGTCATCCCAATAAATCCCTCGACAAACGACATCTGTTCTTCGAGTGACAGAGAAATATTGTGGAGAATAAATTCGCGCAAAATGTAGGCCACTGGATGGTCCGGCCCCTGGCTGCGAATGATGATCTGATCAATGCCCCGTTTGCGTGCCAGGGCTTCGAGTGTGTATTCAATCGCGGCGACAAACAGAGGTTCACTTTCGATTTTATTCCATTTGCGACCACTGATGAGCATCGCCAGGAGCCCAATTTCCCCGTCCCGGTTGAGGAGTTGCCGTTCTTCAATCAGGAACTTGAGAAACTTCCCGTCGGAAGGGGTATAGACCGACGTGCCATTTTTGTCGCGAAGGGTGGTTGTCTGAAGGCTGATTTCAATCTGATCAGCTTCTTTCTGGGGCAGGAGCGGATGGTTGAGGAGGGATTGAATAATCTGGACCGCGCAACCCTCGATTTGTTCTTCAGTCAGTGGCCCCGTTTGATTTTTTCGTCCCAGTTCTTCACGCAGCATCGGCTGGAAATTGAGGTCCATCGCCAGTTCAGCCGGATGTAGTGAGGTAGGGAAGTCGGGGATGTGCTCGCGGCAATATGGAATCAGCAGCGCCGCGGCCCTGAGTTCAAATTCAAACGGATCCACCAGCCCATCGGTGCGGGCCATACAGGCCAGCCAGTCATTGATGACTTCAATGACTTGCTCCTTAATTTCCGCTATCCGAATCTGCTGGTTAAGTGCCGTGCGAAGTTCACGTAAATCAAGAACCTGGGTGGTTCCACCACCATCACCGGTACTTTTGGTCAGGACCTGGGTTTGGCGGCCAGCCGGTGCGCTTCCGCCGGTTAAAAGTGGTAACCCAAGTGCAACCAGCCGCTCGTTGAGTTCTTTTTCAATATCAACCAGAGTCTGCTCTTCCGGGCGCAGGTCACCGGAATCATTCGGTGTCGTCGGAGATGACTCAGGCGGATTCGGTACATTGGAACTCATCGCAATGCCTCAAAAAACGTTGAACGTGTTTACCCAACCATGGTGAGAGACGATTTGGTTGAAAAACCGTCCGTTCAACAGGTTGATGAAACAAAATGACCAGGAGGAAATAAAGAGTGCGTGCAGAACTCGGCTTTCGAAATCAAGGTTATGTTCTATCAACAAGAGTTATTGGGGACCGCTTGAATGGATGATTGACTGAAAAAACGGCCATTGATCGATTGATCAGAAGGAAAACCTGTAAGTTCCGGCTAGCATAGCATAGAAAGTCGTTGCTCGCCCATGTTGGAAGCCCTTCATTTGCCAAGAATTTGTCCTGTATTTTTGCCGACAGGTGGCATGTGAAGTACAGCGGAAGGTAGAATAGGGAATCCAGAATGAAGAATCCTTTTAGTGCTTAGTTCTTGGTGCTTGGTTTTTTGAAAGTATTGATTTCTCACCATGAACCGCTCACCACTTTCTTCATTCTCAATTCTGCATTCTCAATTCTCAATTCTCAATTCTGCATTCTCAATTCTTATGAAAACAGTCGTCTGCACCTTCTGCAATTCAGAGATTTATCAATACACCGGTCCGGAACCAAAAATTGAGATGAAAGCAAAGTTTTTTCAACCGATTTCCTCAACGGTTGTCCAGCCCCAGGCTGGTGACTCACTGTTCTGTCCAGTGTGCAAATCCCGGTTTGTCAGCCTTTCAGTCCAGCAAAATTCCTTACGGATGCTGGTAAGTTCAGACTATTACGGCTCAGGTAACGTGGGCAAACTGTAGGGGAAGTTCCAGGGCTGAAGACTTCGGGCGGAAGACTTCGGGCGGAAGACATCGGGTGGAAGACTTCGGGCGGAAGAAAACGGGCGGAAGATATTGGGTATTGTAACCCGAAACACGAAGTCTTCAGCCCAATGTTTTTCAGCCCGAAGCCCGAAGTCTTCAGCCCTGGTATTTTCAGCCCCAAGCTCCAGGCCCGAGGTTTTTCACGATGCTCATCACCACTGTTCAGGGAAATTTACTCGACCAGTCGGTTGAGGTGATTGTCAACACCTGGAATCGGAACATCATTCCGTGGTGGTTGCTTTTGCCTCAGGGGGTGTCTGGTGCTATCAAGCGGCGCGGTGGGTATCAGCCGTTCCGGGAACTGGCCACCTTTGGGCCAATTCCACTTGGGCAGGCGGTGTTGACTTCGGCAGGGAAGTTGCCGTTTCGTGGAATTATTCACGTGGCGGGGATCAATCTGCTGTGGCGGGCTTCGGAGTATTCCATCCGTCAATCGGTAAAAAATGCCATGCAGATTGTTGATCGTGAAGGCTTTATGTCAGTGGCATTTCCGATTATTGGCGCAGGCTCTGGTGGATTTAAGGCTGGAAAAGCGCTGGAATTGATGAAAGACGAGTTGATGCAGTGCCCCTCAACGGCAACCGTGCGGATTGTAGAGTTTCGAGCCCATTCTTGAACCAGTTGCCAGCTTTTAAATTATGAGGTTGATTAAAATTGCAGGAACTTAGGTTTCCAAAGCGGCTCCTTCGAAGGCCGTTCATACCGAACATACATAGTTTGAGCCGCAATTTTTGAGAATCGGATAAACGGCGATGGATATACCCCAATCACGATGACCAGGACTGCGGCAGCGGTGAGTGTCCATCGCAGGGTCGGTGTCAGTTGCACCTGAACCTGTTCCGAAGCTGGATTAAGGAACATGGCACGGATAAATCGGGCGTAATAATAAAGCGACACCACCGTATTGAGGACGGCAATTACTGCTAAAATATTCATCCACTTGATGTTGCTCTGAAGTAGCGAGCCAAAGAGATAGAATTTCCCAATAAACCCGCCTGTCATTGGAATCCCCGCCAGGCTGAGCAGAAAAATCAGCATCATCGCCGCCAGACCTGGGGCTTTGTGGAAGAGTCCATTAAAGTCATCCAGTTTTTCTCCGGCCAGATCCTGGCGTCTCAGTACCAGCAACACGCCAAAGGCACCGAGATTCATCAACACATAGACCAGCAGGTAGATGACCACGCCGGTGTATCCAAATTCATTCCCGGCAACAATTCCGAGCAAAATATACCCGGCATGTGAAATGCTCGAATAGGCCAGCAGTCGCTTGACGTTGGATTGGGTGAGTGCCCCAATATTGCCAACTGTCATCGTCAGTCCGGCGATAACCCCCAGCAGGATTGCCCATCCTGGCAACTGGTTAATTGTCCGGAAAGGTTCAAATCCAACCAGAAAAATCCGGGCCAGCAGCGCATAACTGGCGGCTTTTGGACCCACCGACATAAAGGCCGTAATTGACGTTGGTGCTCCTTGATAGGCATCTGGGGCCCACATATGAAACGGAACCGCCGCAATTTTGAAGAGCAGTCCAGCTCCAGTCAGAATAATCCCCAGCAGAATCAACATTTGTGGATTTCCAGTGCGTGCATTGGGCGTCAGATACTGGAACAGCGCCTCCCCCATATCCGGCAAATAGGTTGTTCCCGTGACGCCAAACAGCAGTGACAACCCATAGAGCAACACCCCGGACGAAAACGCCCCCATCAGGAAGTATTTCAAGCCCGCTTCGGTTGAGCGATTGACGTGTTTTTGGAGTTCATTCAGGGTCGTGTCATCACTGGTAATCGGATTGAGTTGTTTGAGAAAGCCAACCAGGACATAGACTGAAAGCGCCATCAATTCCAGACCAACATAGAGCACAATCACGTCCATCCCCGATGCCATAAACATCATGCCAACCGTCGCAAACAAGATCAGGGCATAGTATTCGCCGCGCTGCATTCCTTCGGTATCAAGGTATCTCATTGATAAAATGATAGATAGCAGTGCAGCCAGCAGAAAAATACTCTTAAAGACGACCGCAAATCCATCCACCACAACCGTACCATAAAAGGCGGTCTGGGCTGAAAACGGGCGCAGTTCGCCATAGAGCATCCACAACGACACGGCTGAAAATCCGATTCCGATCAGGCAGAACTGTGCCACCAGCCCCCGTCGCTCGCGTGGAAGCAGGACATCAATTACCAATGCAAAACAGGCAAAGAGCGTCAGCATCAACTCTGGCATGATCACCAGCGTGTCTGAAAATGTGGGAAAATTGGTCAGCACAGGAAAGGCCATAAGTTTCGGAGTCCAACCTCAGCGTTCAGTGTTCAATCTTTTGCTTGCAAAACTTTTCCAACAGGTCATTCAAGTTGTTGATGAAACCAGGGTTAACCTCATCGTAAGCTGGAAGGCAAGCGAAAACTTGAACTCGGTACTTGATTCTCAAGAGCAATCGTCATTACTTCACAGGCACATCGTGCTTGATCTCTGGTGGATGCGGTGCACCGGCTGAGTCTGCTGTTTTTGGCGTTGCCAGAGCCGGAGGTACCGGTTTGAAATAGCCCGGCTTGACCTGTCGCACAATGGTATCTGTTGGGCCATCAATGAGATCCATCACTGGTTTGGGATAGAGCCCAATCCAAAACATCAACACCACCAGCGGTGTCAAATAGACCCATTCGCGGATGCTCAGGTCAGGCAGCGTCTGGTTTTTCGGATTGGTAACCGCACCGAAAAACACCCGTTGATACAGCCACAACATATAGGCTGCCCCCAGAACGATGCCCAGCACACCAAAGACAGCCCACTTCAAATTGGCTTCAAAAATGCCTCGCAGGCCAACAAATTCACCGATAAATCCATTGAGCATTGGCAGGCCGATTGATGACATGGTGGTGATGAGAAAAATGACGGCATATTGCGGTGTCACCCCAGCCAGCCCTCCATATTCAGCAATTTGCCGGCTATGGCGGCGCTCGTAAATGACCCCAACCAGCAGGAAGAGCGCCCCGGTTGAAATCCCGTGATTGAGCATTTGCAAGATCGAACCATTAATTCCATTGGGGTTGAGTGCAAACATCGAGAGCATGCACAACCCCATGTGGGCCACCGATGAATACGCCACCAGCTTTTTCATGTCGGTTTGCGCCATTGCCACCAGCGAACCATAAATAATGCCGATAATTGCCAGTGTTGAAATTACAGACAGGGTGAGGGGATGGACCGCTGCATCGGGGAGCATTGGAATATTAAATCGCAGAAACCCATAGGTCCCCATTTTGAGCAGCACGGCGGCCAGCACCACCGACCCGGCAGTTGGTGCTTCGACGTGGGCATCTGGAAGCCAGGTGTGAAAAGGGAACATCGGGACCTTGATCATAAAACCGATGGCAAATCCGCCAAAAACCCACAACTGCACAATGAGCGGAATAAATGAAAGCCCTCGAACATCACGGGCGCTCCCAATGGCCTGCATGGCGTAAATATTGAGCGTCCCAGCCGGTGAATCAGACCGGATACCGGCCTGTTTGGCGGTTTCAATCCCGGCTTCGATCATCTGCAGCATCGGACGATTATCGCCAGCCAGTTGCACGGCGGCGGCTTTGACTTCGGCTGGATGCGCCCGGGCAATTTCCGGGGCCAGAAAATACATTTTTAGAATTGCCAGCAGGAGCAACACCGACCCGAACAGCGTGTACAAAAAGAACTTAATCGCTGCATACACCCGCCGTTCGCCACCCCAAATGCCGATCAGAAAGTACATCGGCACCAGCATGACTTCAAAAAAGACATAAAACAGAAAGGTATCTGCCGCAACAAACACGCCGATCATTCCGGTCTGGAGTAACAGCAAAAACGCATAATATTCCTTGAGCCGAATTTCAATGTAGTTCCAGGAACACAGCGCCGCGATGACACCGAGAAACCCGGTGAGCAACACCAGCACCAGCGCCAATCCGTCAATTCCCAGTTGATAGCGGGCACCAATCATTGGAATCCAGCTAGAGTCTTCGATGAAATGCAGCCCTGGTACCTCGTGCTTCCATAAAGCAAGGAGTGGAAACATCAGCACAAAAGACACACCCATCCAGGCAGTGGTGAAGTACTTGATCAAATTCGCTTTGTCTTTATTGATGCCAAAAATCAGGATGAGCGCTCCGAGCACCGGCATCCAGAGCACCAGTGACAGCAGCCCAATGCCGAATGGTTTGAGTTCGGCTGGCTGAAATCCAGAGAGAAACAAGGCAGCGAGCATGACAGACTCCTGAAAGAACGGAATGAAGAATTGAGAATGAAGAATGAAGAATTGAGAATTGAGAATTGAGAATGA
>DAOQNB010000206.1:0-8183 GCA_035335845.1 Acidobacteriota bacterium
TCGGAGGTGCTGGTGGCGGTGTAAAAGCTTGTGGTGCCGGCGCTGGCGGTGGTGGCATCAGCACTTGTGGTGCTGGGGTTGGTGCTGGCGGCGGTGGCATTGGAGGTCGAGCACCAGGTGTGACCGGGCTGCTCACTGGCGGCGCCGGCATCGGCGCCTGGCTGGCAGTTGGCAATTTCACCGGGCTTGATTCATAGGAGGGGGCGTTTGGTGCTGCCAGCGAGGAACTCAGCGTCTTCGGTGTCTGGTAAGTTTCTTCCTGTTGGGCCAGCAAATCTGCCAGGGCCCAAAAACTGCCGCCCCCAAGTGCCACGCCTAGCCCAATGAGCGCACCGCCAAGGCTGGGACTGATGAAGCACAGGGCTGCTCCGCCTAACCCACAAATGGCCGCAGCAATGGCCCCAATTCGAAGAAGTGATTTGTTGAGAAACATAGGTGGTCTCCTGCCGCGTCTAAAAAATCAGATTCTTGGGGAGTGCGGCGGCTTGACGCCGCTTTCGCCGGTAGCGGCTTGACGTTGTGTGTGGAGTGCGGCGGCTTGACGCTGCATAAGCTGGTACAGAAAAAGGGGATTGGTGTGACGTTGCTGAAGATCGAAAGCGGCGTCAAGCCGCCGCACTGCAAAAGTATACCGCTGATTTTGGTCGTCACCAACTCATTTCTCGGGACATTCTTCATTCAGAGGCAGGATGAGAGGCTGACAGGCTGACAGGTGACAGGGTGGCAGGTGACAGGTGGCAGAATAACAAGATAACAAGGGGCTGGAGATTGATTCCTGGCTACCCGGGTCCTTTCGCTCTTTCGCTCTTTTTCAAGTCTCATAGGTGATGCGAAAGATACTCTTGAGATTTTCATCCAACCACTGCATCAGGTATTCGTTGGGAAGATCTTCAGTGGCATCAATATGAAAGTACATGCCATGGTCGGTTCGTTCCACCCGTCCACCGATCAATTCTGTGCGCTTGGTGCGTTCTGGAAGTGTTCGGCCAATTTCAAACAGATCAATTGAAACCAGGACGGAATACGACGGTTTTCGGTGCAGGGCAACTGAGACGGGAAACGTCCGATGATCGTCGGCATCTCCGAATGAAAGATCAAAGCGATAAATCAGGTGATCATCTTTGTTGCTATAACTGCTTTTGTATGAAAAGCCTTGTTTGACCAGAACTTCAACAAACTGCTGGATAATCCGGTTTCGTTCGTTCAGGAGCTGGAAATACTCGGCATGCGTCCGTTTCGGACGACTCGGTTCCACCAGGGCTGGCATACCTTGCGAGCGGCGCATCCGGTCTCGGGCTTCTCTGGCGACTTCAAAAACGCTCACGGTTTTCGGGATTTCAGCCGGGGAAGCTTTGGCGGTTGCTTCCAGGTCACGGTGGATGATTCCTCCAGGTAGTTCTCCGGGGGCTGCGGCTGGTACCGTTGGAACTGCATCTGGATTTTTGGCTGGTGCCTGATGCTGTGCGTCAAAGAGAAATCCGACATCTTCGGGTGAGTCCCCGCCCCAGGCGCCAGGTGTGAATGGCATTTCAGGCGCGGTCACCGGGGCGGCTGGAGTTTCTCTGGTGACTGGCCCCGAATTGGAAACGGATGCTTCTGGAAGTGGAAAGAGCTGATCATCGTTAGCCGGGATCGCGGGGATCCCTTCTCTCGGAGTCTGACCTGGTTGATAGGACGTGGGCCAGACGGCATGGGGATGGCTGGCCTTCACCGTTGGGGTATCGTCGGTGGTCCACAAGGCTGGTGATGGTGGGCTGGCTGGTGGCTGGGCAGAGGGAGTGGCTGAAACTGAAATCGGGGTACCTGTCATTGCCAAAACCGGAGTGCCTTCAGAGAGCGCTTCTGTTGGCTGGGGCTGATGAGCGGCATACCCAATCTGAGAGGCGCGGAAATCGCTGGTGCTGTTGGTCGGCTCGGATGTGGATTCCACAGGCAGGTGAGCCAGTGACGGGAGAAATGTTCCGTCGTATGGACAAAATCGTTTTAAATCATCCCATTGCGTGTTGCACTTTGGACACAGCTTCATCGCGCTTTCAGCCATCCACCAATCGAAAAGGGGTGAGTGGATAGCTGTCCTTCATTAGTTGAGAAAACGTGAGACGACATAACACCCACCTTGTGTGCTCTGGACCAGAGTCCATCAAACCCAAAGTAATTCCATCACTTGCTGCTCAAGGCTGGTCAAAACGATACGCACGGTACCTGACTTGAAAAACAAAGCGGCGGAACGGGAAATTGAGTTGGAGTTGAATGTGAGTGCGAACGATTGAAAATACCTGGGTGCAGGTATTTTCATTGATTTTCACTTTTTTTCAAGAAGATTGTGTGCTGCCAGACGAAATTGGCGGTTGGGTGTGGCTGGTGATCGGTCTGACCAGTGTGAGTTGGACTTTCCTCAGTCAGAAACGGTTATCCAAAAATGACACGCCGTTCCTGGATGGTCCATCTGGAATGGAGGATTTTTTCAACGGCGGCAGGGTAGAGGCGGTGTTCAGCGTCAAGAATGCGTTGAGCGAGAGTTTCTTGAGTATCCGTATCCTGGGACAGAACGGCGGTTTGGGCAATGATGGGGCCGTGATCGAGTTCTTCATCCACAAAATGAACGGTACAGCCCGTCACTTTGACACCATATTCAAATGCCTGGGCCTGGGCGTGTAAGCCTGGAAAGGCCGGTAAGAGGGATGGGTGGATATTCACAATCTGGTTTTTGTACGCCTGGATAAACTCTCCATCAAGAAGTCGCATAAAACCTGCCAGGCAAATCAGTGAAATCTGATGGGGGGCCAGGGCTTCGCGAATTTGGCGGCCATGGGCCTGACGGGAAAGTCCTTGATGCGGAAGGACACAGGTGGGAATCTGTCGGTCGGCTGCCAGTTTCAGGCCGGGGGCATCT
Source organism: Acidobacteriota bacterium (assembly GCA_035335845.1). GTDB lineage: Bacteria > Acidobacteriota > Blastocatellia > Chloracidobacteriales > Chloracidobacteriaceae > JACQXX01. Next base: position 2,894 of record DAOQNB010000206.1, read on the forward strand.
GCCCGGTTGCTCACGACACAGGCGAGCCGGGCATGCAGTTCACCGCGATCAATGGCGCTGGCTAACGCCATCATATTTGATCCGCGACCTGAAATCAGAACTGCAATGTTGGGGAGACTCATAAGCACTTCGGGCTGAAGAAGTCGGGCAGAAGACTTCGGGCAGAAGACATGGGGTTGAAGAAGTCGGGCTGGAAACTATTGGGTTCGGGGCTGAAGAAAACGGGCTGAAGACTTTGGGCTGAAGACTCGCAAGCTCGGGGCTGAAGAAAACGGGTTCAATACCCTAAGCCCGATTTCTTCAGCCCGAAGATTTCAGCCCTGAGCCCGTTTTCTTCAGCCCCCTTGCTTATCGGTCCTTGCGCCGGGGTGGACGCCGGTCACCGCCACGGTGACGTGGTTCGCGGTCACGTTCTTCACGTGGTTCGCGTTCTTGACGTTCCGGAGCGGCTGAAGCGTCTTCAGATCCATTGCCATTGGCTTTGGGACCGCCATCGGCGTCGGTCAACAGGGCTTTGCGGCTCAATCGGATTTTGCCGCTGGCATCAGTGCTGAGACACTTCACCATAATCTGCTGACCTTCTTTGAGTTCATCATGGATGCTGCGCACCCGATAGTTGGCAACTTCGGAGATATGGAGCAACCCTTCCGTTCCTGGCAGCACTTCGACAAAGGCGCCAAAATCGGCCAGTCGGGTGACGGTGCCGAGATAGGTTTTGCCGACTTCGACTTCTTCGATGATGGCTTCGATCATGGCTTTGGCGCGTTCGCCAGCTTCCGTGTCAGAAGCCGCAATCGTGACGCGGCCAGTATCTTCGATATCAATTTTGGCACCGGTTTTTTCGACAATTCCACGAACAACCTTCCCACCCGCGCCGATCACTTCGCGGATTTTGGCGACTGGAATCTGAATTGTCATAATACGTGGGGCAAGCGGGTTGATGGCGGTGCGTGGCGCAGCCAGGACTTCGGCCATTTTCCCTAAAATGTGCATCCGGCCTTCTTTGGCCTGGGCCAGGGCATCGGCCAGAATCTGAGCATTCAGACCTTTGACTTTAATATCCATCTGGAGGGCAGTGATCCCGTTGGCCGTTCCCGCGACTTTGAAATCCATGTCGCCATAGTGGTCTTCGGCACCGGCGATGTCAGTCAGAATGGCATATTTTTTGTCGCTCATCACCAGGCCCATCGCGACCCCAGCCACGGGGGCTTTGAGCGGCACCCCGGCATCCATCAACGACAGAATACCACCGCAAATCGTTGCCATCGAAGAAGATCCGTTGGATTCAGTGATATCTGAAACCACACGGAGCACATACGGGAACTCATCTCCGGGGAGCACCGCCTGAATGGCACGATGCGCCAGTGCGCCGTGACCAACTTCACGACGGCCAGGCGTGCCCATCCGACCGGTTTCCCCCACGCTAAACGGCGGGAAGTTATAGTTCAAAATGAAGTTCCGTTTGACTTCACCGGTTTCGAGATCATCGAGGTATTGAATATCTTCACTGGTTCCAAGCGTAGTGGTCACAATCGCCTGGGTTTCGCCACGGGTAAAGAGGCAACTTCCGTGGGTGCGCGGCAACCAGCCAACTTCGATGCTGATTGGGCGAACTTCCCCAAACCGGCGACCATCTGGACGGCGGCGGTTGTTGAGGATGTCATCACGGAAAATTTGTTCTTTGAGGTGTTCAAAGATTTGTTTGGCCATACTGCGTTTGGCCGGGGCATCTTCTGGATATGATTCGGCGATCCGCTTTTTGAGCGCATCCAGCTCCGCATAGCTGGTCAGTTTGTCCCGATTGCGGGTATCGAGCGCGGTCCGAATATCGCCAGTAAAATTGGCTTCAATTTCGGCCAGTTGTTCCGCATCCAGTTCGGGTGGCGCCACTTCGCGTTTCGCTTTTCCAGCCTTTTCACGCAGTTCACGTTGCAGAGCGCACAGTTTCTTAATTTCCGAATGTCCAAAGACCATGGCCTTAACCATGGTTTCTTCCGAAACTTCCTTGGCGCCGGCTTCGACCATCACAATCGCTTCTTCGCTGCCCGCCAGAACCAGGTTCAGTTCCGAATTGCGCATATCCTGGTAGTTTGGGTTGACCACAAACTGACCCTCAATCAGACCGACCCGCACCCCGGCAATTGGGGTATGAAATGGAAGGTCAGAAATAAAGAGAGCCGTGGATGCGCCAGTAATTGCCAGCACATCTGGGTCATTGTTGGTATCTGCCGAGATCACCATGGCGATAACCTGGGTTTCAGCCATGTAGCCTTCTGGGAACAAGGGCCGAATTGGGCGATCAATCAGCCGGCAAATCAAGGTTTCACGCTCGGTGGGGCGGCCTTCACGTTTGAAATAGCCACCTGGAATCCGGCCTGAGGCATAGCCGTATTCGCGGTAATCAACCGTCAATGGAAAAAAGGATTGATCGGGGCGTTGTTCAGCGGCGCCGACTGCCGTCACGAGCAACACGGTGTCACCATAGCGCACAATGACCGATCCGTTGGCCTGTTTGGCAATTTTTCCAGTTTCAAGACAAAACTCACGTCCTCCGAATTGGATGGACTGCTTTACATACATATATATCTTCTCCTCTACCGATCTAGTTGTGTGTTGATCTCAGACACACAAGGGTCTCAGGGGGGATTGACCTCTCGCCCCTGACGCACAAACTGGGAATTTCCGCCCACGGTCCGTGACAGGTGGGGTACTTTCAGTTCGTGAACACAAAAAGCCGCAGCAGGCCCCGTTCTTGATCGCAAGAGGACGGGGTGCTGGCGGCTTGTACTTGAGCGACGTTATAGATAAGTGGCTGACACTGTACAGGTAAATTATTTCCGGATTCCAAGCTTGGCGATGAGTCGGTGATAGCGTTCATTATCAATGCGCTTCAAGTAATCGAGCAGGCTCCGGCGCTGGCTAACAAGTTTCAACAAACCACGACGGGAGTGGTTATCTTTGACGTGAGTTCTGAAGTGAAGGGTGAGTTCTTCGATGCGCTTGGTGAGGAGCGCAATTTGAACCTCGGGCGATCCCGTGTCGGAATCGTGGGTTTTATTTTCCGCAATAATTTTCGCTTTTAATTCGCTTGCGAGTGCCACAGAAAAATCCTCCGCAGTAAACAAACCTCTGCCCGCTGGGGCAGGAGTTTTAGATATCAGAAATGATTGAAAACCGCAAAAACGTGTGATGAAAAGCTGGCTTGGATGAGGGTGAGGGAAGCCGTGCGTTTTTGGATTTTACGATCAGCGAAAGAAACGGACCGTAGGCATCGTGTGATGGCAGGAACAACCATGTTCCCGCGTACCAGAGCTTCGGCTAGTTCTTCAAACAACAAGACTTAGGCGGCTTTGACAATTTTGCCAGCCTTGATGCAGCGGGTACAAACGCGCAAATGGGTGTTACCACCACCAACTCGAACGTGGACGCGCTGCAAATTTGGGTTAAAGCGCCGCTTGGTGCGGTTGTTCGCGTGGGAAACGCGATTACCAAACATGGGCCCTTTATCGCAGATGTCGCATCGTTTCGCCATGGGAATTGCTCTCCTTTCTTTTCTTAGTTACAATGCAAAACTCGACTTTATAGCAAAATCGTCACTGGTAAGTCAAACCAAGCTCTTATCTTTTGAAGCCAAAAGTCTTAAACGCCTCATGTTCAGCTATTGCCGGGGACGCGCGGCACTTATCGCCCGGAAACGCTCCAGGCCCGGACCGGTTGAGTCAGCACGTCGTTGAGACGCACCCACTGCCTGTCGTCACTGGCTGAACCCACCTCGATTCAAATGCTGAATGATGAAATCACTGACTGTCGGGTATCGAAACCAATGTAATTGGATTTGTTCTTCATCATTCAGCATTTACCACTCTCTAAATTTCTGTGTAAGGAGTTTTTCTACGTGAACCAGCGTTTCTCTCTTCGTTTGTTTCTCAACCTTGTCTGCCTGATCTGCGTCGCCACGCTATGCGCCTGCAATCAAGCAGCATCAAGCAGCGGCGGTGGCGCCGAAGTTGCCGCTAAAGTGAATTCAGTCATCATTCCGCTTTCAAAAGTTGATCGTCAGATTGAACAAGAATTAAAGCAGCAGACCAGCCAGTCTCTGAGCGAACTGAGCCCGATTGCCCTGGCTTCGCTGCGGATGATGGCACTGGATCGTTTGATTACTCAGGAAGTGTTGCTGCAGCGGGCCCAGAAAGAAAGCATCCAGGTTTCTGACGACGATGTGAAACAACGCGTTCAGGAACTGATCCAGGCACAAGGGTGGAGCCAGGAAGAGTATCAAAAAACGATCAAAGAACTGGGCATGACGGAAGAAGAATTCCGCAACGAACAGCGCAAATTATTGCTCATCAACAAACTCGTTGATCGGTTAAAGACCCGGATTCCAGCGCCTTCCGAAAAAGAAATTGCTGATTTCTATAACCAGAACCCCGAGCAGTTCAAACTGGGCAAAGGGGTGTACCTGAGCCAGATTGTGGTGAGCCCAACCAACGACGGCCTGAAAAACGACGCCGTGACCGAAGAACAGGCCAAGCAGAAAATTGCAACGATTGCCGCACAACTCAAAGCCGGTGATGACTTTGCGACGGTGGCCCGCAACTACTCTGAGCACCAGTCAGCCTTGCAGAGCGGCGATATGGGCTTTATCCCTGAAGAATCGCTCAAAGGGTTCCCCAATGGATTGGGGCAGCGCTTTTTCGCCATGCGCGAAGGTGAAGTCACTGAGCCAATTCAAATCCAGGGGGCTTTTTTCATTTTCAAAGTGACGGGCAAAAAACTGGATGAGCAGGAACTCAAGCTCGACAACCCGGATGTCAAACGCAAGATTGCCGAATACATCCGCCAGCAGCGCGAACAGGTCATCAGCCAGGCCTTGATGCTGAGCGCGATGAGCGAATCCCGGATCGAGAACTATCTGGCCCAGCGCGTGCTGGAAAACCCGGCCAATTTTGGTTCAACGCGCCCAGCCAGCCTCAACGCTTCACCACAGCCGACGCCGGCCACCGAAGCCAAACCAGCCGAAACCAAGCCAACCGAACCGGCCAAACCGGCTGAAACCACCAAACCCGCCGAAACCACCAAACCCGCCGAAACCGCCAAGCCAGCCGAAACCAAGCCAGCCGATAAAAAGTAAGGCAGGCTGGAAGAACGTCGGGCTGAAGAGATAAATATTTCCTGGGAGCGCCGGCATCTTGCCGGCATCAATCGGTTGATTTTCAATCAGTTGTCTGTAGGATGCTGGCGTTCCCAGAGAGAATCTTTTTCTGAAAACTATAGTTGGTTTTTTCTATTA
>DAOQNB010000207.1:0-8179 GCA_035335845.1 Acidobacteriota bacterium
TTCGGTTGCCTGTGGTCCTGACAGGTTCCTGTTTCGCGCAATGCCAGGTTGCTAGAAAGCTAGAAACGTGCTTGTAACTCCAGGTTTCATGGTGTTTACTTGAAACTTGAGGTCCCACACTTTCCTCCCGAACAATGCAAGTCAACTGGCAACTGGAGGCGCGTTATGCGTCAGTTTGTCATGGTCATTTTATTTCTCTTCAGCTTGCTGTCTGGCGGGAAGAGCCTCACCGTGCCTGTTTTGGGGGCGGCGTCCAATCCCCTTTCTCACCTGACCTCAGCATCATCGGCCATCCAGAAGCCTGTCTCTGTCACATCCAGGCCGGCTGGTCGCCCGGCATTCCGGGTTTTTACTGACCGGGATGGATTGCCAGAAAATACGGTGCGCAAAATTGTTTTTGATCAGCGCGGGTATTTGTGGGTTGGAACACTGGATGGAGCTGCTTGTTATAATGGGCGGGTCTGGACGCTGGTCAATATGCCCAATCGGGTCCGCTCTAACGACATCAGCGCGCTGCTGGCAGCCAGAGACGGGAGCCTCTGGTTTGGAACCAATGGCGGTGGTGTCTCACATTTGAAAGATGGGCAATGGCAGACATTTGATGAAACTTCTGGGTTGCCAACCAATCCGGTGTTTAGCCTGGCAGAAGAAATTGCCCCAGATGGTCACTCCATTCTCTGGCTCGGCACCTATGGTGGTGGACTGGCTCGTTTTGAGCACAATACCTGGACCCAGATTTCATCGCCTGAAATTCCCAATGATTCGATTGTGTTAAGTATTTTGCCGGTGACTTTGCGTGATGGAAGCCATAGTTTGTGGGTTGCCACACGGGATTATGGGATTGCTGTCTTCCAAAATGGGCAGTGGCGATCATATCGAACCACGAACGGTTTTGTGAGCGACCATGTTGAGGCGCTGGCCCTGATGCCAGCTTCAACTGGCGAGCCAGTTATATGGGCTGGAACGGTTGGTGGGGGGCTGGCCAGGTTTGAAGGTGCTATGTTTTCAAGGGTGACGCTGCCAACCATCGTGCCGAGCAACAATGTGCAGACACTGGCGGCGACGCCATTGCCAGATGGAAAAAGTTGTTTGTGGGTGGGAACCGATGCCGGGGTGGTCTGTCTGGAAAATGGAAACTGGTTGCGACTGGACGATACGACCGGCCTGCCCGGAAATGACATTGCCAGCCTGGCTGAAACCGTGTCTTCCTCAGGTCGTCGAACGATCTGGATTGGCACCAACGGGCATGGGCTGGTGCGGGTTGAAAACGGTCGGTGGGCCAGACTTGACCTCCCGGTTGAAAATACTGACCACATGGCCCGCTGTTTTTTAGAAACTCGGTCAGCCACAGGTGCCCCGGTGATTTGGATTGGGACATTGGGCAGTGGGGTGTTGCAGTTTGCAAATGGGCAATGGAAGAAACTGACCGTAACCGATGGGCTGGCCGGAAATCGAGTCCGGGCGTTGTTTGAGACCCGAACGGCTGATGGGCAGTCAACCATCTGGATTGGAACTGATGATGGATTGAGTAAATTTGAAAATGGTCAGATGGTCAAAATTGATCTGAGCCAGTCGGGAATTCATCGTGAAGTTCGGTGCCTGGCAACCACGACGGAACCTGATGGGTCACCCACGTTGTGGGTTGGCACTTATGACAGTTTGGGGCGGTTCCACAATGGTGTTTGGACTGCGTATAGCAAACGAAATCAGACCCTGAAAAACAATGGGGTCAATTGTTTGTTGGTGACAAAAGCTGATAACGGAACACAAACTGTGTGGGCTGGAACCTATGGGGGTGGGTTGTCACGCTTTGAAAACGGTGTCTGGTCAACCTGTGACATTGCTTCGGGTTTGCCAAACAACATCATTATCAGTTTGCACGAAACGAAAGCCCCTGATGGTGTCCGCTGGTTGTGGGTCGGGACGAAAAGCGGCGGTGTTGCCCGGACCCGGCTCGACCAGTCAGAGTTCAAATGGGAAGTTTTTTCTGATTCAACACAACTCGCGTTGCCCAATAATTGCATTCAAAGAATTTGTGAAGACCGTCAGCATCGGCTGTATTTATTTACAAATAAAGGGGTTGCTCGATTATCTCCTCGTCAGGCTACGTCAGATGACCCTTCGCTGTTTTCGGTATTTTCATTTACTTCTGAAGATGGGCTTCCCAGTAATGAATGTCTCGAAGGCGCCGCGCTGATTGATCAACAGGGGCGAATGTATGCTGGCACGATTCAAGGCACGGCTGTGTATGACCTTGAGACGGAGGAGGCCGACACCTCTGCCCGGCCATTATTTATCGAACGCATCAGATTGAATGGGAAATGGCAGGAAACCACAACCTGGCTTGAAAAAGTTTCACTGGCCTATGACGAAAATAATCTGATGTTTGAATATGCCTTGCTCAACTATTTTCGTGAATCTGATACCAGCTATCGCACTCAATTGAGTGGCTTTGAAACGCAACCGTCAGATTGGACCAGCGATTATAAGAAGGAATACACCAATTTATCTGAAGGTCAGTATGAATTTCGGCTGTGGGCACGTGATTATGCCGGCAATATCAGCGGTCCGGTGAAAGTTGCATTTGCTGTGCGTCCGGCACCGTGGCGTACCTGGTGGGCCTATCTGATGTACCTGGCTATTTTGAGTACCGCCGGCTATCAGGTATATGCGGAACGCATTCGCCGGATCAAACGCCGCCAGGAAGAACGTATCCGTTACCTCCGCCATTTGCTCGACAGTACCCGGATCATTAACTCGCAGCTTGATTTAACCACCGTATTGCAAAACATTGCTGAGGAAAGTGCCCAGTTGATTGAAGGTGAGCCGGGCGGGATTGGTCTGGTGATTGGAAATCATCTGGTTTTTAAGCGACTCTGGTGCCGCGATCACTGGGATGAAACCCCGGTTGTCTTTCGGCTGGGCGAAGGCGTCGCCGGTCAGGTGGCCAGTACTGGAAAGCCAATGATTGTCAATGACCCGCCTGCCTCTTCAGCGATTGTTTTTCCTGAGATGCTCGAAAAATACTATGTCCACGGTTTTATGAATATTCCGATTTTTACGCGGACTGGGAGCGTGGTCGGCGTGCTTGATGTCAGGCGTCCTGCGCTCCGCGGCCCCTTTAGCGAAACCGATCAGAAATTATTGGAATCCCTGGCGAATCAGGCCGCGGTGGCCATTGAAAATGCAGCCTTGTACGGTGAGTTAGAGAAGAAAAAGACCGAGCTTGAAGAAAAAAATCTGATCATTGTCGAGTCAATGCAGGAACTCGAAAAGCTGTATAAGAGCGAGCAGGAGATTTCGCACACCCTGCAAGAACTCAACCAGATGAAGACCAATTTTCTGATTGTGACTTCACACGAAATGCGCACCCCGCTCACGGTGCTCAAAGGGTATATCGAAGCCATTTCTGAAGAATACCTGGGGCCACTCAGCAAGGGACAGCACCAGTCAATGGCAACCTGCCGGCGGATGATTGACCGGCTGGTGACAAGCTTTAACGATATTCTGGAAATGCTCAAAATCAATGAAGGCCAGATGACGCTCAACCACACGGCATTGAATCTGCGTGGAACGGTGTCTGAAGTCCTGGCCGAACTGGCCACCTTTGTTGACCGCCGTCACCAGACTATTGAGGTCGAGTCCCCAGAGGATATTGCCATTGTGGCTGATCCGGAAAAAATTCAACTGGTCCTGGTCAACGTGATTCAAAACGCAATCAAATTTACGCCTGACGAAGGTTTGATTCGCATTACTATCGCGGCTGAAGCCAGTATGGCCCACCTGACAGTTGAAGATACCGGGATTGGAATTGAGCCAACCGATCTGGAACGGATTTTCGAGAAGTTTTACACCACCTCTGACCCGTCAACGCATACTTCAGGCCGCTATGAATTTTCGGCACGTGGCACCGGGCTTGGGTTGGCAATTGCCAAAAGTTATGTCGAAGCCCACGGTGGCAAAATCTGGGCTGAATCCAAAGGTAAAGGGCAGGGGAGCAGCTTTCACATCAAATTCCCACTGGCCACGCTGCCGCGTGATGTTGAAGTGACGGAAGATAGCGTTCATTCAACCTGACTTACTTTTCGTGCTCACTGCCAGCCAGAAGGGGATATTGTCTCCGAATTTGATCCAGGGCATAGAGTTGGCGTAGGAGGGGGCGAAGCCGCTGTAACGGTAAGGCATTTGGGCCATCACTCAGTGCTTTCGACGGGTTGTCATGAACTTCCATAAACAGTCCATCAACTCCGCAGGCGACACCGGCCCGAGCCAGAGGCTCAATAAACTGTGAATCTCCGCCAGTTGCATTTCCGAGACCTCCTGGGCGTTGCAGGCTGTGGGTGACGTCAAAGACCACCGGGCAGCCAAACTCGTGCATGATCGGAAATGACCGCATATCAACCACCAGGTTATTGTAGCCAAAGGATGCTCCGCGCTCGGTCAACCAGAGTTCTTTTCCACCAGCTTCACGGATTTTTTCAACCACATTTTTCATATCACTGGGGGCCAAAAACTGACCTTTTTTGACGTTTACCGTTCGACCAGTGCGTGCGGCAGCCACCAAAAGATCGGTCTGGCGGCACAAAAAGGCTGGGATTTGCAGGACGTCAACGATTTCAGCCGCGCTCTGGGCCTGATCAATTTCATGGACATCTGTAATGACGGGCAACCCGGTCTGTTTTTTAATGTGTTCTAAAACCCGCAACCCGGCATCCAGGCCTGGACCTCGAAATGAATGAATGGATGACCGGTTGGCTTTATCAAACGAAGCTTTGAAAATGTAGGGAATGCCCAGTTCAGCCGTCTCTTTTTGAATCGCTTCAGCCAGAAATAAGGCATGGTCCTGAGATTCAATCACACAGGGACCGGCAATCAGGAAAAATGATTCAGGTGGTTTAGGAAAAAAAGTACTGTTCATAAATGGAAAGATACCGAAGAACCAGGTGTTGCCTCATCAAATCAGTGACATTGATGCAGACTCTTACACCGGCGGAGTGTAAATCCCAGCCACTGTTTGAATCATATCTTCGTGGCGAGTGCCGTTGCTGGCAACCACCCCTTTCAAATTAAAAACCTCTTCGCCTCGATAAACCAATAAATTTCCTTGTAGATCCGTCACTTTGCCGCCAGCCGCGTGCAAAATGGCATCGCAGGCACACATATCCCAGATTTTTGTATATGGGTTGGGGCTAAACATAACTTCGGCATCACCATCCGCAATCAGGCCAACTTTGATCCCGCCGCTGCCAGAGACAATTTCCTGGGTAATTCCCAGCCGGGTTGCCATTTGATCAACCAGCGCATTGCGATGTGACCGACTCACAACCATTCGCATTGCGGCATAGTCAGAGGTGGGTGCCACCTTGATAGATTTTTGTTCGCCACCAATTCGCAAAAACGCCTGATCGTGGGCCGCCCACCACAATCGGTCACGGGTGGGTTGATACACCACGCCCACCACCGGGCGCTCGCCAACCACAAAGCCAATCATGACGGAAAATTCTCCGTTGCGGGCGATGAATTCTTTCGTCCCATCAAGCGGATCAATCACCCACAGTCGCGAAGATTCTAATCGGAGTGGATTGTCAGGTTCTTCTTCAGAAACCAAGACATCATCGGGAAATGCCTCGTGGAGACCCGCCAGAATATGATCACTGGCTGCCTGATCGGCTTCGGTGACTGGTTCATCACCTGCTTTATAGCTGACCTTGGTGGTGCGGTCATAATATTCAAGGATCAATTTACCAGCTTCCTGCGCCAGGCGGCAGGCAACATCAACTTCGCGCCAATAGGTCTGGCTGGAAAGAGTTTGTTCTGACATGGTGACACTCGTGTAAAAACAGGATTGGGGGAACCAGTGATCCTGGAGAAATTGGAAACTCAGCAGATGCCGGACAGTCTGACTTTGAGTGATTCGCCCGGTCAAGTAAAAAATGCAGGCGTGGTATCTGGGTCAGGTGGGTTGGCTTGACCTGGCAGGGGCTGGCTTTTGGGCAATGACATGGAGGACTTCACCCCACGGTGTCGGGGCAAGGAGTAGGTTGATGAGGAGAACGGGAAAAAACAAAAGTGAAAACCACATTCCCTGAAACAAGATCAACCACAGTGGGGGGCGATTGCCACCAACACGCCGCAATCCATCATAAAATGCGTTTCGCATCCGTGAAAATCGGTTGCAAATAGATTGAAGTGACGTGAAAACGCTGTATTCAAGCGAAAAAGTAGATCGGGCAACAGGTTGAAATCCCTGTTTTTTCAAGAGTTTATCGAGCCCCTCTGGTGTGAAATGAACCACGTGGTGTGGCGGATCCCACCCCATCCAGCCAGGACCGGAAACCCCGACTGTCCAGCTTTGGGCATTTGGAACCTCAAGGATCAAATATCCGCCAGGTGCCAGCATATTCCAGCTTTCTTTGAAATATGTTTCATAATCAGCCACATGTTCAAAGACATGCCAGGCAGTGATGACTGAAAAGGTAGGAAGGTCAGGCCGCAAGACTGGGAGTTCCCCGAGCCGAACGTCAATCCCGAGTTTCTCGCGGGCAAAAGCCTGAGCCGTAGCCGAGACCTGGGTCCCGATCACCACCGGAACCTGGTGATCTTCACGAAGATAGTACAACACATAAGCGTTTCCACAGCCAATATCAAGTACACCGCCAGTTGATTGAACATAGCGGGCAATATAGGCTGCCCGCCGCCGCCGAAAGAAGCGGGTTACCACTTCGACCGGCGAAAAAAAACGAGCCGCCGAACCAGCTTCATAAAACTGTTCCTGGTATAAAGATGTGGTTTCTTCAAGTGGGACAATCGAATGAAACAGATGACTGGCTGGGTCAAAAAAAATTGGGCAGCCTTCACTTTGATAGAGAAACTCCCATTCAGGGTGATTCACTGGCGGTGACGACGAGGCTGCCACTGGTGATGATGGGTGCATAGTGTCGGATGACAAAGCGACAGAATTTTTATGAAAAACTGAAACCAGGTATTCGTCGCAACTGGATTTCCTGAAGTTAGCGAGTTTTGAGGTAGTTGCTGAGTGATTCAAGCCCTTTTTCAATAATTTCTGGAGCCAGCGAGTAACTGAATCGAAGATGTCCTTCACCTTCTTTCCCAAAAACGACACCTGGAACCGTAGCAATATGCGCTTTATCTAAAAGTTCCCGGGAAAAAGCCGTGCTGTCGGCAGCGATTGAAGAAATATCTGGAAACGCATAAAACGCTCCAGCCGGAGGCGGGCTGCAGCGAAATCCAAGTGCGTTCAGGCCATCAACCATCAATGATCGGCGGTACTGATATCCTTCAAAGGCTTTTTCGATAAAGTCAGAAGGTGTTGAGAGTGCTGCCACGGCGGCCCACTGAGTTGGGGTGCTGACTCCGTTGGAAGAATACAAAATAGATTTTTTCAGCCCGGTGATAAATGGTTCTGCGGCAATGGCATATCCTAATCGCCAGCCTGTCATGGCATAACTTTTCGAAAGCGTGTAGACACTGATGGTGCGTTCATACATGCCGGGCAACGAAGCAATTGAAACGTGTTCCTGCTCATACACCAGATCTTCATAGGCTTCATCGGCAATCACCACCAGATCGTGGTTTTGGGCAAACGCGGCGACTTCTTCAATTTCAGCACGAGTAAAGACAATTCCAGTTGGATTTTGTGGGGTATTGAGGAGGATTGCTCGGCTTTTTGGGCTGAGATGTGCCTGCAACGTTTGGGAGATGCCGGTTTGTCGAGCTTCAAACGTATTGATGCTGACGACCTGGCCACCTGACATATAAATCAGATCACGCGTTGGTGTCCAATGCGGAGAGAATAAAAGAACTTCGTCACCTGGATCCAGGATGGAATTAAAGGCACCATAGAGTCCCTGCATCCCGCCATTGCCTACGATGACGTGTTCGGGTTGGGCTGGAATTTTATTTTTCGTTCGGAGTTTTTCGGTAATGGCATCAACCAAAGGTTTGATCCCACTTGAAGGAGCATAGCGGGTTTTATTTTCATGAAGGGCCTGGGTCGCGGCTTCTTTCACAAAATCAGGGGTGTTCATATAGGGTTCGCCGCCTTCAAACTGGAAGATGGTTTCACCTGTGGCCTTGAGTTCCATGACCCGATTGCGAATCCTGACAATTTCTGAAAAGCCAACTTCATCAAATCGGTGAGCCAGCCGTTTGGAGTTGG
>DAOQNB010000208.1:0-8147 GCA_035335845.1 Acidobacteriota bacterium
CCCTGAACCCTGAACCCTGAACCCTGAACCCTGAACCCTGAACCCTGAACCCGATGTTCTTCCCACCTGCTATTGTCTGTGCTAGGTTTTTACACGGTTTCAGCCACCTCAAAATCACCTCACGAGGCAGGCCCAATGTCCCAACCCAAAGAAATCACCCAATTGCTCCTCGCCTGGAGAAATGGCGACGATGCCGCACTGGAGCGACTGATTCCGCTCGTCTATGACGAACTGTATCGTGTTGCCCGGCGGTATATGAACCGCGAACAGGCTGACCATACGCTGCAAGCAACCGCACTGGTCAACGAAGTCTACCTCCGCCTGATTGACGCCCAGCATGTCGAATGGCAAAACCGGATACAGTTTTTTGGGATTTCAGCCCGGTTGATGCGGCAAATCCTGGTTGACTTCGCCCGCCAGCGACAACAGCAAAAACGCGGCGGCGAAGTACAGCAAGTTTCACTCGACGAAGCACTGACCGTTTCCAATCAACCAAACAGTGATCTGGTCGCGCTCGATGATGCCCTCAATGAACTTGCGAAATTAAACCAGCGCCAGTGTCAGGTGGTCGAAATGCGATTTTTTGGCGGTCTCAGTGAAGAGGAAATCGCCGAAGTGTTGCAGATTTCACCGCGCACCGTGAGAAATGACTGGAGCTTTGCCAAGGTGTGGCTGCTGCGCCAGCTCAACCGACGGGAAAACCATGACGCCTGAACAACATCAGCAAGTCGGAGAACTGTTTCTGGCCGTGAAGGATTTGCCCCTTGCCGAACGGGAAGCTGCGCTGGATCAAATGTGTAACGGTGACGACGCACTCCGCCGCGAAGTCGAGTCACTGCTCCAGTTTCAGACCCAGGCGGAAGATTTTATTGAAACCAGAGCGCTTGATGTGGTCGCCCGCCAGATTGCCGCCGATCATTTGGTGTTTCAACCGGGAATGCAGGTCGCCCATTACCGCATTGTGTCCCCGCTGGGCTCGGGTGGAATGGGTGAAGTTTTTCTCGCCGAAGATACCCAGTTAAACCGCCAGGTCGCGCTCAAAATTCTGCCTTCCGCCTATACCCACGACCCCGAGCGGCTCAAACGCTTTCAAACCGAAGCCCGTGCTACGGCGGCCCTCAACCACCCAAATATTGCGACTGTTCACGCAGTTGAAGAACATAACGGCCAGTATTTCATTGCTATGGAATATGTTGCCGGACAATTGCTCAGTCAGGTAATTCCAGCGGAAGGTTTTGAACTGGAGCGCTTTTTCGAACTGGCGATTCCACTGGCTGATGCCTTTGCTCATGCCCACGAAAAAGGTGTCATTCACCGCGACATTAAACCCGGCAACATTGTGGTGACAGAGGCTGGTCAGCCAAAAATTCTCGATTTTGGGCTGGCTCGAATCAGCTATCAGGGCACAACCGTGCCCAGCGAGCCATCACTCACCCCCGAAGGGTTTGTGATGGGGACTCCGGGCTACATGTCACCCGAACAGGCCAAAGGCGAGCGGGCCGACCATCGAAGCGACATCTTTAGTTTTGGTGTCGTGATGTACCAGCTTCTGACTGGTCGCCATCCGTTTCGTGGCGGGAGTTTTGCCACCTTCGTCAGTGAGTTGCTCAAGGAAGAGCCTCCGCCCGTTTCAAATTTCAGACCTCAGCTCCCCTCCATGCTGAGCCGGGTGGTATCGCAGTGTTTGAATAAAGACCATCGGCGCCGCTACCAGACGATGCTCGAAGTTCGAACTTTGCTTGAAGGCATCAGGGCGGAATGTAGTGAGAAAGCAGTGACCAAAACCTGGGTTTCTCCGTCAACCAACCCAGCGACAGGCGTTCGATTCGGGCTGGTGGGACTTGGGCTGGCATTGATGGTTATGACTGGGATCGCGCTCTGGAGTCTCTTTCGTCCAGCACCCGACAGTCTGAACCCGGTTACCCGGTTTGCGTTGACCCCACGGGCGGGACAACAAGGTGTTTATTCCGAAGTGCAGCTTTCGCCAGATGGTTCGGCCATTGTGTTTGACGACACCCGAAATGGACAGAGTCAGATTTTTGTGCGGTATTTCAATCAATTTGATGCCCAGCCGGTAACCGGGACGGAAGGCGGGAAACGTCCGTTCTTTTCGCCTGACGGCCAGTGGATTGCATTTTTTCAGGGTGAAGAAAAATTACTCAAAGTTCCGGTCACTGGCGGCACCCCGCTCACGCTGTGTGATACCTGCCCGGTGGCTTTTGAAATGAACTGGCCGACGGAAAGTCACATCTTTGTTTCTGACGCGTCTGGGCTGTATCGGGTTTCAACTCAGGGAGGCACTCCCGAACGTCTGACCACCATTGACCAATCAAAAGGCGAAAAAAACCATCGGGCACCACATTTATTGCCTGACCAGAAACACCTGCTTTTCACGGTTGATGCCAAAGAGGGAAAACAATGCGCGGTCTTGTCGCTCGAAACCAGACAGTGGCAACTGATTGCGGATTTACCTGATGCCGGATTTGCCCGGTATCTTCCGAGTGGGCATCTGGTGTTTCATCGTTCGCACCAGCTCCTGGCCGTGCCGTTTGATCCAGTTCAACTCAAAGTCACCGGCACACCAGTCACAATTCTGGACGGCGTCTTTCCCAATTCTGACTTCAAAATTGCGGCCAATGGCACACTGGCTTACCTGCCGAATCCGTCAAACAAAGACAATCTGCTGGTGTGGGTCAATCGCCAGGGCGAAAAAACACCAGTTTTTGACCAGCGGGCCAATTTTCGTTCGCCACGGTTGTCACCTGATGGGAAACGAATCGCAGTTCAGGTCGAACAGGACATCTGGGTGTATCAACTCGACAGCGGGCGCGGCATCCGGTTGACCTTTGGCGGAGACAATCAGGTGCCGCTCTGGTCGCCCGATGGCAAATCCATTGTCTTTGCCACCAATCGCAACGGCGTCTGGAGCATCAATCGAGTGGCGGCTGATCAGAGTGGCGGAGGCGCTATTGAACGGCTCATCAGCGGTGAAACCCGGTATATTCCCTATAGCTGGCATCCAGATGGCACCACGCTGGCCCTGACGGTCATTTCAAGCACCAACAACACCGACATCGTGGTGTACACGCCGGCTGACGGCAAGATCTCAACCGTGATGAGTTTACCGTTCATCGAAGACACGCCGCGCTTTTCACCAGATGGTCGCTGGCTGGCATACTTTTCAATGGAAACCGGAAAGGTCGAAGTTTATGCCCAGCCTTACCCTGGCAGTGCCGGAAAGACGCCAATTTCACAAGGTGGAGGTATGTTTCCGGTCTGGTCGCCAGATGGAAAGGAACTCTTCTTCCGTAATGGCCCTCGCATTTATGCCGTCCCAATTAAAACTTTGGGTTCGACACTGGTGGCTGGGAACTCACACGTGCTGTTTGAAGGAAAATATTTGACAAACTTTGATGTTTCACCTGACGGCCAGCGCTTTTTGATGGTCCAGAATGAATCAGGCTCGATGCCCGGTCAAATTCACATTGTTTTGAACTGGACCACCGAATTGAATGCCCAGTTAAACCGGGGTCCGATCAAGTGAGGACAATCTTCGTTTTGACGGCAGGAAATATCTGATCAGTTTTAAATATGTCGAATGGTGCTATATGCTCTGAAATCAATGCTTTCAAAGAACCAAAAACCAGATGATTATTGATGACAAACTGGTATCACCAATCAGGCAGCCCTGGGAAAATAGTTTCTGATGAAAATTGGGATTTATAACCAGCATATCCGGGCCATGGGCGGAGGCGAAAAACGAACGCTGGCGATGGCCGAACATTTGAGCCGACACCACAGGGTATCGCTGATTGTTCCTTATAAACTGGATACCGAACGGCTGGAACACTATTTCAATGTTGACCTGAGCCGGGTTGAGATCACAGTACTCAATCGCAACACCATCCCTCGATTTCAAAAAAGATGGTTTATCGAAGACGCCTATTTCAATCAGATCAAAGATTTGAACCTGGACCTCCTGATCAATAATTCCCATGAGAGCAACCTGCGCTGCCCGGCCAGACGTGGAATTTATATGTGCATGTTTCCACATCAGGTTCGAGAAAGTCCTCTGGAATGGAAAACATCTGATACTTTGGTTGAATCACTGGTTATTCGCGGGAAAAGTTTGATCCTGGGTCCGACACTCAAGGCGGTCAATTCTTATGACGTGGTGACGGCCAATTCGCAATTTACCGGGCACTGGATTGAACAGCGCTGGAAACGCCAACCCGAAGTGGTTTATTCCGTTGGTGAACGAATGGCAACCAGCGGCAACTCTTCACAAAAACAACCCATTCTGCTTCATGTCGGACGCTTTACCGGCGCCCCTCAGAAATTCCACCATAAGCGTCAGGACGTGTTGCTGGAAGCCTTCAAACGGTTTCAGTTCGCCCATTCGCGCGGATGGGAACTCCATTTTGCTGGAAGCCTTCCTCAAGATACCGCCGGGCAGGAATTTTTAGATCAATTGATGACTTCAGCCAGAGGCTTTGCCGTCCACTTTCATCCCGGAATCAGCTTTGAGGCATTGCGCGATTTGTACCAGCGGGCTTCGATTTACTGGCATGCCACCGGATTTGGATGCTCTGCCGAAGCGTATCCGGCCCGACAGGAACACTTTGGCGTCACAACGGTGGAAGCCATGTCAGCAGGTGCCGTGCCAGTTGTGATTAACGCAGGAGGCCAACGGGAAAGTGTGTGCCACGCCCGGAATGGTTTTTTATGGAATACCCTGGATGAAATGCTGGAACTGACCCAGTCGCTCATCCTGGACAGAGAACTGCTCGAACGGCTTGGTTCGCAAGCAATGGTTGATAGCAACCAGTTCAGCCGCGAAGCCTTTCTCCATCGAATTGACCGGATTATTGAGCGACTTTCGACTTGAAACTGGTCAACAGGGACTGAAACAGGGGAGAAAAACGAATGCGTGTTTTGACGTGGGGATTAGGCTATGTTGGGCTGGTTTCATCCGCCTGCCTGGCGCATCTGGGCCACGAAGTCATTGGAATTGATTCAGATACCACCAAAATTCAGGCGCTCAACCAGGGAAAATGTTTATTGAAAGAACCTGGATTGAACGAAATGATCAACTGGAACCTCACTGCCGGTCGGTTGAAAGGAATGAGGGAAGACGATGTACCGGCAAACTGGGCAGACGTTCTGTTGATTTGTGTTGGAACACCCGGAGCCGCCAATGGCAACTATGTACTGGATGACCTCAAACGTGTAGTCAGGACCATTGGGCACCGGTTGCGTCGGATACCTTCTTTTCAGGTCGTTGTTGTGCGAAGCACTCTGTTTCCTGGAACCACCCGTGAACTTGTGATCTCGCTGCTTGAAGAATATTCGGGCAAAAAAGCGGGTGATGACTTTGGAGTTGTGTTCAATCCTGAATTTCTCCGTGAATCAACTGCTGTCAAGGATTTTTTCGATCCGCCTTACATTCTGATTGGTGAACTTGATGCTCGTTCCGGACGGATGGTGGAACGGCTCTATGAATCAATCAACACCCGGAAAATTCGGGTTGGAATTGAAGAAGCCGAGTGCCTGAAACTCACCAGCAATGCCTTTCATAGCCTGAAAGTAGGATTTGCCAATGAAATTGGTCGCCTGTGCCAGCAACTCAACCTTGACAGCCAGACCGTCATGGATCTGGTTTGTGCCGACACCCGGCTCAATATTTCATCAGCCTACCTGAGTCCGGGTTTTGCATTCGGCGGTTCCTGTCTACCGAAAGATTTACGGTCATTGACGACCGGAGCACGTCAGATGGGCATCACCCTGCCGATTCTGGAAGCCGTGTTGCCCAGTAACGACCTTCACCTTGAGATGGTGCTCAGGAAAGTTCGGACCCACAAATTTCAGTCGGTTGGTGTGCTGGGACTCAGTTTCAAGTCAGGCACCGATGACCTGCGGGAAAGCCCAGCCGTCGAACTGATTGACCGGCTTTTGCAAGACGGGCTCAACGTCAGAGTGTTTGACCCGGATGTCAATCTGGAACTTCTCACCGGGAAGAACAAAGCCTTTCTCCTGGAACGACTGGCTGAAATTCATTCAATCTGGTGTACTGACATCAACCTGATTCAATCTGAGTGTGATGGAATCGTGGTCAGCCGGGCCCAGCCTGAATTTCAGGCATTTATCCACCAACTCAAAAGAACCCATCCTGAAATTTTGGTGATTGACCTTGGCGCCAAAAACATCGGCAACAGCTTTGGCAATGAGGAATAGGTACCAAAAATAGAATCAAAAACGTGGTTGCAGAAATGGAGAAGCACAATGAAAACCGCAAGCTGGGTGGTGCTGGCTTTGGCTGGCGTGTTGACACTGGTGTTCAGTCTTATTTCAGTGGCAAGAGCATATGGAACCTACAACGACCACATTGGTGGGGTGAGCGTGAGCAAACTATCGGAAGGACGACCAGAGGTGGATACGGCGATGCGGGCGCGGCGGGCAACGGCGGCGGCATACAGCGCTGGCTTCGCGACACTTTTCCTGCTGATTACCCTTGTCCCCTATCGTCGTGGAGAAATCTGGGCCTGGTGGGCGCTACTGGTTGGAATGCTGGTTGTTTCGGGGCTGATCCTGCTCAGAATTCCACTGCTCGACACTGGTTTAGCCGGACCATCCGGAGGCGGAACAGCGGCGGCATCCCTGATTCAACTGCTCCTGGTTGGCATAGGTTTAGCGTTGGGAGCCGGACGTTTACGACACAAACCAGCCGACAACCCGGCGTGAACAGAGGCAACGTGCGTTCCTTGTTTGGAGTGTGCTGACAAAGTCAGTGCTTTCATTTTTGGAGTGCGCTGACTTGTCAGCGCTTTCATTTGCTTGTGTTGACGCTGGTTGGCGGATGGTCTAATTCGTGCGACAATCCAAAACATCTTGTTTCCAAGGAGTTTCGCGCATGGAAGAACTGGCAATATTGAAAAAACACATTCTTGAGGGCCGGTACACGGATGCGCTTGCAGTCGTGGAGGATCTGGAGGGAATGAGTCGAAAAGCCATTTTGATGACCATTAAGTCGTTTTTGACCCGTCTGGTTTCACATCTCATCAAAAACGACGCCGAACAGCGCCTCACCAATTCCTGGTCAGGCTCAATCCGAAACTCAATTGTGCAAATTCAGGGGTGGAATGTGATGGGGAACCACACCGGACACTATGTTCATGCCGATGACTGGAGAGAACTTCTGGAAAATGTTTGGGACACAGCGTTAGATGAAGCCGCCCTTGAGGTCAACGGCGGCAGACACAGTCCGCTCCAACTCGCGGAAATGATTGATCAGGAAGCCATTTTTCAACGTGCCCAACATTTGCTGTCACTCACCTTTACCGAATCAACCCGTGACCTGCCCCGCCGTCTGCGTGACGAAATGAAAAATCTCCCTGGTGGTGGGGAGGCGGGAAATTGATTGAGAGCACCTGGACCTCAAGCTGACTTTCACAAATCTGAGTATCTGACCTTCCCCTTCGAGGCCAGAGTCCAGGAGGCATTTGGGGGATACCGACTTGTGACACACTCCAATTTCTTCTTCCGGACGAAACCACCTTATCCAATTTCAGGAATGGATAAACCTCGGCAAATCTTTCGGGCCAACTGATTGGGAATTTCAGTGTGACGAGGAACTGCTTCCACCTGGCCAGTCTGCGGATTGCACCACAACGAATGAGCAGCACCTTCCCGCTTCAAATAGCACCCGTGACGTCTCAAATGGCGCAACAACTCACCCGTTTTCATGCCACCACCACAATTTCTTGAATGGCCTCTACTGGGACACCTCGCAATCCTTCCTCCCGCCGATCTTCTAAAATCAAAGCAATCGCCTGGACTAGGTCTTCACGGCATTCTTCAATGGTGCGCCCCTGGCCGTTGGCGCCGGGAATCTCGGGACAATAAGCAATAAACCATCCTTCGGTCTGTTCGATAATGGCTGTAAATTCATTGTGCATAAAGTGTTCTCCTCATAATTGGAACCAATTCATCTTGTTACAGTTCAGGCTTTAAGTAACTCGCCATACGCCTCATCCTCGGGGTTAACCCAAACGCGTTTCAAAGTACTTTCGCTGGCAAGAGACCAAAGTTGGGCTTCATCCTGTCTTCGGCGTGGAGACCCGGTCCTTCAGGGCCGGGAGGAAACGCCG
>DAOQNB010000209.1:0-8140 GCA_035335845.1 Acidobacteriota bacterium
CAGAAATACTGAGGAGCAAAGGAGCGAGTAGCGCACAATTGAAAGTTCTTGTATGATGCCGCTCCCATCTCTCGCCAAATTGACTCCGAACTTTAGCGAAAAAGGAACTGAAATCAATTGGATAAATATTTTTTCTTCTTTGTCCTGGTCGGATTTGTCGCCCAGATGATTGATGGTGCCCTTGGAATGGGGTACGGCGTCATTTCGACGATTTCCCTCCTCGGGTTTGGTGTTTCGCCTGCCGCCGCCAGCGCGGGTGTTCACGCCGCCAAAATCTTTACAGGCGCCGCATCGGGCGTTGCTCATCTCAAGATGGGCAATGTTGATCGGGTTTTGTTGCGCCGTCTGATGATTCCAGGCGCCATTGGCGGCATCATTGGAGCACTGGTTTTGACTCAAACGCCGGAAAAATACGTCAAGCCGTTTGTTTCCATTTATTTGGCTATCTTAGGAATTGTAATTTTCTACAAGGCATTTCACAAAGTCACCGAACGTGAAGTCACCACCCACATCGCACCGCTGGCACTCACGGGCGGCTTTCTGGATTCGGCAGGTGGTGGATGGGGGCCAATTGTCACTTCAACGCTGATGGCACGCGGCCATAACCCACGTGTTACCATCGGGTCAGTCAATCTGGCTGAGTTTTTTGTGTGTATCGCCCAATTGCTGGCGATTCTCATTTTTATGGGCCAGGGAGACTGGCATAAAGTCAGCGCCACCGTCTCGATTGTGGCGGGATTGATTGTTGGCGGCGTACTGGCCGCACCACTCGCCGCCTATGTGTGCCGACATATCCCAGCCCATGCTCTTCGAATTATGGTCGGGGCGCTCATTATTCTGCTGAGTGCTCGCACGATTTATCTTTCACTATAACCACACCCTATGAGTGAACACGAAAACGAACTGATTGCCCAACGGCAAAAGAACTTAACCGAACTGGTCGAACTTGGCTTTGAAGCCTATCCACACCGGTTTGACCGAACCCACACTGTTTCAGAAGCAGTGGCTGAATTTGGCCCGCAAACGGCTGAAGAACTGGTCGCAGCCCGTCCAATCGTAAAACTGGCTGGACGTATCCACGCGATCAATCGGATGGGAAAAGCTGCCTTTGTGCGCTTTACCGATGGCAAGTCAATGATCCAGGCGTATTTGCGCCGGAATGAAATTGGTGAATCGCTGTGGGAACTCTTTCTCCGACTTGATCTTGGTGACGTGATTGGGGTTTCTGGGTTTGTCTTTCGCACCAAAACTGGTGAACTCTCGGTTCACGCCGAAGACCTGAAATTCCTGGTCAAAGCACTGACGCCGCCACCTGACAAATTTCACGGCTTGCAAAACAAGGAACTTCGCTACCGGCAACGGTATGCCGATTTGATTGCCAATCACGACGTGCGAACCGTGTTTGAGAAGCGGGCACAGATCATTCGTGAAACCCGCGCCTATTTTGACCAGCATGGGTATATCGAAGTCGAAACTCCGATGCTCAGCCCGCTGGCAACAGGCGCCGCCGCCCGGCCATTTGTCACGCATCACAACGCGCTCGACATCCCGCTCTTTGCCCGGATTGCGCCGGAACTCTATCTCAAGCGATTGACGGTGGGTGGATTTGAACGGGTTTATGAATTGAACCGGAATTTCCGGAACGAAGGACTTTCGATCAAGCACAACCCGGAATTCACCATGCTTGAGTTTTATCAGGCCTATAGCAGTTATGAAGACCTGATCGAATTGACCGAAGAGTTAATTACCGGGCTGGTTGAAAAAGTGTGCGGAACGCTGACAATCCCCTATGGCGACTACGAATTAAATTTCAGCCGGCCCTGGGCACGCTTCACGATGGCCGAAGCCATCCAACAGCATTTGCCAGAGGCGGTTGCCGGGCACGCACTCGATACACTCGATGATCTCATCGAAGTCGCCAAAGCCGTTCACTGTGAACTCAAAGCAACAGAAGGCTATGGAAAATGCCTGGGGATTTTGTTTGAACACGTGGCCGAACCACATTTGATCCAGCCGACCTTTATCACGCGGTTCCCAACGGATCTGAGCCCGCTTTCCAAGCAATCACCTGATAATAAAGAGTTTGTAGATCGCTTCGAACTTTTTATTGCCCGGATGGAATGCGCCAATGGATTTTCGGAACTCAATGACCCGGCTGAACAACGGCGGCGGTTTGAAGATCAGGTCAAAGCTCGCGAACGTGGCGATGACGAAGCCATGGTGCTTGATGAAGACTACATCCGGGCCCTGAGCTACGGTCTGCCGCCAACAGCGGGTGAAGGGATTGGGATTGACCGCATCGTGATGATTTTGACCAATCAGCGATCAATTCGGGATGTCATCCTGTTTCCACATATGCGACCCGAAGCCAAACATCTGCACGAGGATGGGGAATGAAGAATGAAGAATGAAGAATTGAGAATGAAGAATGAAGAATGAAGAATGAAGAATGAAGAACAAGTGCTTAGAACCTATCTCAAAACACCAATTTAGCCAGGCTAAGTGTTGAAACCAGGTTTTATTTTAGCGTTTTGAGATAGTCTCTTAGTACTTGTGGTGCTTTGGAGTCAATACCGTCCAAGAACTAAAAACCAAGAACCAAGAACCAAGGACCAAATTTTCTTCATTCTTCATTCTTCATTCTCAATTCTTCATCCTTCACTCTTACCGGTAGATCAATACATCACTGGCCATAGTGACAAACAAAATCACGCTCACCATGGCGTTGGTTGTAAAAAAGGCAGCATTCATCCGTGAGAGGTCAGTTGGTTTGACCAGATTGTGCTGATAGATCAACAAACAGGCCGTCAAAACGAGGCCGATGACGCCCAACCAGTGCAAGTGGGCCAGCAGAAATACTGAAATCAAAACTCCAAACATGGCTGTATGCAGAATCCGGGCAAACAGTAACGCCCCAGCCACTCCAAGTCGTTTGGGAATTGAAAACAGTGCTGGATGCTCGCGATCAAATTCATAATCCTGACAGGCATACATCACATCAAATCCAGCCGTCCACAGCAGCACCGCCAGCGAAAGCAACACCGGCAACAGATCAAAATGGCCGGTAACGGCAATCCAGGCGCCAGTTGGAGCAATTGAAAGCCCCCATCCTAAAACCAGGTGGGACAACGAAGTAAACCGCTTGGTGTAGGAATAAACCAGCACCGATCCCAATGCCACTGGTGAGAGCAGCAATGTCAGGCGATTGAGCGAAGCGGCAGCCAGAAAAAAAACCAGGGATGACACCACCGTAAACAACAGCACAAAATTTGGAGTCACCAACCCGGCTGGAAGCGCCCGCATGGCAGTTCGCGGATTGTCAGCATCAAATTTCTGGTCCACTAACCGATTGAATGCCATGGCCGCACTTCGGGCCCCAACCATGGCGACGGTAATCCAGAAAATCTTGTTGAGTGAAGGAACGCCGTGTGCTGCCAGAAATGCCCCCAAAAAGGCAAACGGCAACGCAAACAGGGTATGTTCGATTTTGATCATCTCGCAGGTAATCTTCAGATTACGCCAGAGCACAGCAACCATAAAAAATCCTCGGGAAGCAGGGTTCTTGGTTCTTGGTTCTTGGTTCTTGGAAGGTATTGGTTCCAAAGCACCAATTACTGATTCCTAAGCACTAAAACACCAGGCACTAAACACCAAGCACCAAGCACTAAAAAATTGATCGGAAAATCTATTCTTTCAAAATGCAGAAGAAATCGGCAATAGCAACCACCATCACAACCACCAGTTCCAACAAAGAGTTTGACTTTAAACAGGAAGCCATCAAGCAATGGACTCACGACCCATGCGGGCTGCTTGGGGCCAAAGGCTTTGAGATTGGGACCGGTGAATTTTATGAACGGGTTGACCACAATCGCTATGTTGAATATGCCCCGTGGATGAAATCAGTGATGCCGTTTGCTGACTTCCAGGGCCGGAAGGTCCTTGAAATCGGATTTGGGATGGGAACGGACCTGTTTCAATTTGCGAGGGGTGGCGCCGAGGTGTATGGCGTGGATCTTTCCCCAGAGCATCTCCGGATTGCAAGCGAACGTTTTGCGTTTTTTGGACTTCCAGCCAATTTACAACTGGCGGATGCCGAAAATCTTCCGTTTCCGGATGCTTCGTTTGACGCGGTGTACTCATTTGGCGTCATCCACCACATTCCCAACATTGAGCAAACGGTGCGTGAAATTTATCGGGTGCTGCGGCCTGGAGGACAGGCCATCATTTCGGTCTATCACAAAAACTCAGCCTTTTATTATTTCTGTGTCTTAGGCGGCTATCTGGTGCATTTTCGATTTCTGAACGAATCGTTTCAGGCCAACCTGTCACGCATCGAATACCGCGAACACAGCGACGCCTGCCCACTGGTTAAAGTTCTCTCCAGAAATGAGTTACGGAATTTATTCAGTCAATTTCCCGAAGTCGGAATTGAATGCCATCACCTGGCCGCCACTCATTTTGGGTCATTGCAACGGCTGGTTCCGGAAAGCCTGGTGCGACGGGTTGAAAATAAACTCGGCTGGTATCTGGTGGCAAAGGCGACGAAGTAGGGGCGGATCAACGTGTCCGCCCTGTTTTTGGCAAATCAATGGATTCATCAGCTCATTTTTTCTTTTCTTCTTCGGGTAACAGGAGTCGGGCGGCCAGCGTCCCACGTTCGCTGGGAATGACCAGCACCTCTCCGGTGATCTGAATGCCAGCCAGAATGTGGTTTTCATTCAAAAACAGGCGGGCGGTCACATCACCGCTTTTGGGTTCCAGCAGGGTCACTTCATTGCTGTCAAAAGCCGCGATAGCAACAATATCTTCTCCCAATGCAATCGGTTCAAAGGTCAACCGACCATCCATCAACTGCCGCCAGGTCATTGATCCATTTTTGGTCTGCAATGAATAGAGATAGTTATCAAATGATGGCACAAGCAACTGGTTGCCTTTGACCAGCGGCGCCGCCAGCACCGACGCCCCAGCCCGACGTTCCCAAACCAGAGTTCCAGTGGTTCGAAGTATCGCCCGAACCCGCCCATCAGCCGAACCGAAATACACCTGACGGTCATCACAGGCTGGTTTGCCGATTTTTCCTTTTCCTTGAAATTTCCAGAGTGGTTCACCGGTTTCGAGTTTTAAGGCATAAAGCGTATTGTCATCGCTACCCAACAAAAGCTGGTCATGATCAATCACAAACCGTCCTTGGGCCGCAAATTCCCATTTGGAACTGCCATCTGTGCGTTGCAGGGCGTGAAGTTTCCCGTCACTCATCGTTGTGTAGAGGGTATCACCGACTTCAATCAAGGCAGATCGAAAGGTATGCGGAAAGGTTTTAGTCCAGCGCGTTAATCCCGTGGCCGTATCAAGCGCCCGGAGCACGCCTTCTTTTCCAGTTTCGGTCTGGCGTTCGGTCGCGATATAAAGCTCTGATTTGCCAGCACTTAACGGCGCCGTAAATTCCCCGCCCTGGGGTGTTTCCCACAGCAAACTGCCATTTTCCAAACTGAGCGCCACCACCCGTCCGCCCTGGAGCGGCATACACACCAGCCGATTGACCACCAGAACCGGCAATCGGGTAACATCCGGTGAGAAGTACTCCCAGACTTTGCCGAGTTCGCGGGCTTCGACCTCGTCACGTTCAATCAACAGGTCCTGGTTGCGGCGCGAACGGGCAAATTGTTCGTCAGTTTCACGTTCCCGATTTCGCCCACCACGGCCTTTTCCCTGCCGTTGGGCTTCAACCGGCAAGGCAGTCGTCAATGTTAGGAGAAACGCACACATCAACACCAGGAAACAAAACGAAAGACAACGAAATACTGGAAGAGCTTCCCGGTGTGGATTTTTTTGATTTTCTCCCGGTGGAACAAGAGGTTGTGGGAATTGGCTTGAGCATCCCGAAGGGCTGCCGTTCGGATAGCCGGTCGGTTGCGAGGCTTTGCGAGCTACCACCGGAAAAAGGTCATTCCCCGCCCCTCTCCACCACTGCCCGCGCCCCTGCGGGGCGCGGGCAGTGGTGGAAAGAAAAGAGGTGGTGGCCGTGTCCGGTGGTAGGCCCAAAGCGGCCAACCGACCGGCTATCCGAACGGCAACTCTTCGAGGTGCAACCCAAAAACCTGCACGTGAAAGAAATCGGGCAAAATGGCGCAAGGATTTTGCAAATGGAAGATAAAAGCGATTTTTGAATGTGTATCTCATAAGATCGAATTTTGATTTGACAGATTTGAATCGTATCAGCAGGTTTTTGAAAAGCGAAAGATTGAACTCTAAAATCATTGACGAGTGGGAGCTAAAAATTTCGGAACCGCGCAAAAAACGCGCGGTCAAGAGTGCATAAATCAAAGTGCATCAGGTACTGAGAGTCCTCATCGCAACCACCCGAAAACCGTAGTACCAGCCATGGGATTCAGCGCAGTCCCAGAGACGACTCGCTGATCGGCAAAACCATGGGCCGTAGAGCCACGAGCCTCCACGCATGACGCGGCCACGATAACTGTCTTTTTCCCAGGCACTTCCATCAACCGGGGACCCGTTGTAATCCTCCTGCCACGTGTCCTGACACCATTCGCACACATTTCCGTGCATATCGTGAAGCCCCCACTTATTGGCAGGAAAAGTTCCAACCGGGGTTGTGGTGTGGCGACATTCCCCGGTGGGAGCATTCCCATAAGGGTATTCCCCATCATAATTTACCTGATGAGTGGTGATGGTTTCTCCAAACGAAAAAGGGGTGGTCGTTCCAGCGCGGCAGGCATATTCCCATTCGGCTTCACTGGGCAACCGGTACAGGTAGCCATCCTCCGTTTCGTTCAGTTTTTTCAGAAATTTCTGGCTGTCATCCCATGACACCTGTTCCACGGGTAATCTCTCTCCTTCAAAATAGGAAGGATTGTTCCCCATCACGACCTGCCACTCAGCCTGGGTCACCTGGAATTTTCCCAGGTAAAAAGGCTGACTCAAAGTTACTCGATGCTGGCGTTGCTCAGGGGTAAACCATTCGCGTTTGGCGTCCGAGTCATACCGCTTCGCATTAGCCAAAACAGCCTCCATCTCAGCATCTGTCGAGCCCATTAGAAAACTGCCGGTTGGAATCAGTACAAATTCCATCCCAATGCGATTGGTAAAAACTGGAGGAAGCGTTAATTCATCAGATGAGAACAAAGGCATAACCGCTTTGGAACAGTCAGATTGTATTGCAGGAAAACGAGCTTATTGAAGAAAAAGGCATTTCCCGGAACCCCGAATCGTATCAATACCACCGCCTAAAGGCTGGACTCTGAACCTATCCCAAACAACCGTTTGAAGTTCGCCGTTGTGATGCGGCCCACCTCTTCAATCGTCGTTTGGTGGAGTTCGGCCAGTTGGCGGGCGACTTCGATCACATAGGCCGGTTCGTTGCGCTTTCCACGATATGGAACCGGCGCCAGATACGGGCAGTCGGTTTCAATCAAAATGGACTCAAGCGGGAGCGATTTGGCAATGTCGCGCAACGGTTGGGCATTCTTAAAGGTGAGATTGCCTGAAAATGAAATCAGAAACCCCAAATCCAGCCCGGCCTGGGCCAGTTTTGCCGAACCACTGAAGCAATGAAAAATTCCAGCCCGGTTGCCCCGGTCACTCCAGTGCTCGCGAAGTAACTCGATTGTGTCCTCATCAGCATCCCGGATGTGCAATAAAATCGGGAGGTTTCGTTCGCGGGCACGTTCCATTTGCCGGACAAACGCAGCTTGCTGCACATCGCGTGGCGAATGGTCATAGTAGTAATCCAACCCGATTTCGCCCCAGGCCAGCACTTTGGGATGCTCGCACATCTGGCAGAGGCGGGCTTCGAGTTCATCGTCATAAAGCCGGGCATCGTGGGGATGCACACCCACAGCCGCATAAATATGTGAATGAGCCTGGGCCAGCGCCAACCCTTTTTCCAACGATCCTTGCTCTAAATCGCCGTTGCAAATTTCAAGGATCAGCTCAATCCCAACCTCAGCCGCACGAGCCAGGATCGCGGTCCGATCTTCATCATAGAGTTGCCCGTCAATGTGGGCGTGTGAGTCAATAAACATAGTACCTTGAGGGTTCAGGGTTCAAATTGGGGTTCAGGGTTCAGGGTTTTCGCCGCGTAGCGGTGGTTGAATTGAGGCAGGTCGTTTACGGCCTGCAA
>DAOQNB010000210.1:0-8086 GCA_035335845.1 Acidobacteriota bacterium
CCCGGCTTGTGATCCTTCC
Organism: Acidobacteriota bacterium; assembly: GCA_035335845.1. GTDB lineage: Bacteria > Acidobacteriota > Blastocatellia > Chloracidobacteriales > Chloracidobacteriaceae > JACQXX01. The sequence goes on from DAOQNB010000210.1 coordinate 20, forward strand.
TGCAAATATTGGCGAAAGCGTGGTTCCATATGTGAGTGAAGTAGTCAGTAGTCAGAACCGGTCACCTTGTCATTCAGAAACTGGGGCGGGTGTGAGAGGGGTAAAGTTACGAATTTGCGTCAGCAGCCACTTGAGATGAATACCCAGCACGGCCAGCCCCCAGATACCCACGACAAAGAAGAAAAGCCACTGTGATTTGCCGGCACTATCAATCACAAACGCATAGGGGTTCAAGAGCAACCAGGCCGTGTCGGCAGATTCGAAGCTGACTAAAAACGCCAGAATCGGCGGAACGGCACTACCTAAAGCCATCAAGACCAGCACGAAAATCCAGGTTAAAAATGGTTTCACTTTCTCTCCTGGCAAAAGGCGGCGGATGAACAGGGCTGTCATTGAATAATTGAAAAAGTACATCGTGGTGCCAAACCCCATCAGAATGGCCTTGTCGAGGTCACCCCGATCCTTAAACCTGGTGATGGTCTCGGCCAGTGTGGCGCCAATGAGGAGCGTGATACCCATAAAAGCCAGTGACCAGATCAGGCCATTGGCTGACCCGCTATAAAAGAAAAAGGCCACAATGCGGCTGATTGGATTGGTCGGAATGGTGCGACGAATCCGGCGGGTCAGCGTTTCGCGCTCACAGACCGATGAAATCAGTGCCAGGCCAGCGACCCCAGTGCAGATGCCAATCCAGGCGGCAACAGGTTCAAACGAATTGGTTTGGATAGCTGACCCACCCAGCGTAATCCCGGTGATGATCCAGACTGCAACCAGATACACGCGGACCGGAAACGCTCGATTTGAGGCCGGGGGACTGACGACGGCCACTGACAACACAAAAAACAAGCCAATTCCTACCAGAAAAAAGACGATAACCATGGTGGCGGGTCCCCAGAACTCCCAGGTCCCCAGCATGCTTCCGACCCCTGAACTGAGGATCCCATAACACATCCCCATTGTGGATCCAAAGGTGATAAAGAGTGACCCAAAGGCACCAAGCCCAATCAAGGCTCGAAAGACTTTACCGACTGGCAAGCACGCCAGGAACACACCAATCTGAATAAAAGTGGTGACGATGGCCACGGTCAAAATTAAAACCACCAGCATCGAGGGAATATCAATCCCGCGCAAAAAGTAGGTAAAGGTCATAAAGGGCAGGCAGGCACTATAGATCAACAGTGTAATGATGAGTCCTGCCAGCATTTTGCCCCAAATAATCGAAACCGGACTCAGCGTGGTGATAAACAGCAAATCAACATTGTTGTCGGCACGCTCAGCCGCCAGGCGGCCCCCGGTGTAAACCGGGATAAAAAAGAGTGAGACAAAGAGCAAAACGCCCAGCAACCACATAAACAACGTTTGCCCGGCGTCCAGCGTGGTGTTTTGCTCGACGAGCAGGGCAAACGCAATCATGACCAGTTGGACCAGCAAGAGAAGTAACAACGCCCCTGTCACAAACCGGCCCTGGACTGCCTGGCGCAACTCTTTGACAACAATCGGGTTGATTGAATCACCAATGTTATCCAACATTGACCATACATTGCTCATTGCACTTCTCCCTTGGTGACGCTCATAAAAATTTCTTCCAGGTTGGCACGCTGCTGTTTAAATTCCAGGATCCGATGGCCGCGCTGGATGATTTGAGCCAGCAGATCACAGGTCGTTTCGTCGGTGCCCTGTACCTTGACGGCGACTTCATTGCCAACCAGCCGGACATCTTCAACAAATGGCATTTCGAGCAAGTCACGGTACAGGTCTTCCTGGCGGGTGTGAGGGCGGATCAATACGTCGCGATGGGCCGAAGTCTGGTTCATCAGTTCTTCGATGCGCCCAGCCATCAGAATCCGCCCCCGTTCAATGATCACGGCACCAGTACACATTTCAGCCAGTTCGGTCAAAATGTGCGAGCTAATCAGAATGGCTTTGCCTTGCTGGGACAGGACTTTGACCAGTTCGCGGAGTTCAATCCGGGCGCGGGGATCAAGCCCGGCGGCAGGCTCGTCCATAATCAATACCATTGGATCGTGGAGCAGCGCCCGAGCCAGCGTCACCCGTTGCTTCATTCCTTTCGAAAGCGAATCAATCATTTTTTCCCGAATCCCCAGCAAGTTGGTGAATTCCTGGACGCTTTCAACCACCTGTCGTCGGTGTTGCCCCTTGAGCCCATAGGCACGGGCAAAGAAATCGAGGTACTCGTGAACGGCAATATCAGTATGGCCAAAGAGGGAATCTGGAACATAGCCGACCAGTTGGCGGGCTTTTTCGGGCTCTTCGACGACCGAGACTCCATTGACCAGCACATCACCGCTGGTGGGTTCCTCCATCGTCGCCATAATGCGCATGGTCGTGGTTTTTCCTGCCCCGTTTGGACCAACAAATCCAATGATTTGCCCAGAGGTAAAGGAAAACGAGACGTCATCAACGGCCCTGGTCTTTTCAAAATATTTTTTGAGGTTTTGGATTTCGATGTTCATGGGCGGCTGCCTCCGGTAATGCCATACACCACGCTTTGTTGCTGGCGGGCTACGCTGCCGGTCAATCCTTCTTCAATAAATGGGCTGGCTTCAATCCAGGCCAGATAGCACCCTGGCCGCAGGACTTTTTCAGGGGATTGGGTGAAATTCCATATATTGCCAGTCCAGTTCCAGGTGTAGATGGTGCGCAGGGTGTCAGGTTGAGCTGTGGCGGTTTTTCCAGACCTTTTCAATGTTCCCTGTGCGCCAGCCGGCACTGGACCAGACTCAAACATTTGACCGGATTGGTCGGCAAACCAGACCTGTTTGATATTTCCGCCCAGGCCATTGACCAGATTGTAACTCTCTGAGTTACTGGGAGTAATGGTGAGTCGTTCGCGGCGGAGTTCGGCTTTTCGAACCTGAAAATGGGCTGGAATCCGGGCGGTGATCCAGCCTGAAGCCAGGTGCTGATCCTGAGACCAGTCAATTGTGCGGCCACCGCCTGAATTTTCGCGGCTGTAGTAGGAATATCCACCCAACTGAGGTGTCAATTCGGTATCGTACCCAAAGTGGAGACCTCCACCGGGGGTCAGCGGGGCATAAAAGGCGGTCAGTCCAATCGTGGCCGAAAGACGGGTCGTTTCATCAAGGATGGTCAAGCCTTCCGTGCGATTTTTGGTGCGGATGCCTTCTGACAAAATGGCATACGATGAAATCGCAATACAGGTAAACAGCGACAGTACCGGGACGGTCACCAGGAGCAGGATTCGGCGCTTGATGCGAGACAGCAGAAAGATATTGACCGGGCCAATCACAATCACAAAGATGAGCATCATGACAAAAAGCCCACGGACTGGAATGGCAAGCGCATCAACCACCGGAAACTCGGTGTTGGCCTGACTTACTGATTTGGTATCCTGAAACGTGCCATGGGACAAAAACCATCCATCCTGGATTTTCTCCCACTGGAGGGGCGTGATCTGATCCAACGTCAGGTTGTTGAGCGTTTGCCACTGACCAAACCCGACATAGTGGGTAACCAGTCCATTTTGCTCGGTTTGACCCAGGACCAGCCCCAGTGGAGAAACTGGTGTTCCAAGCAACAACAGATTTCCACCGCATTCGACAAACCGCTGAAGACTCGTTTTGACTTCAATCGGGAGCCCCTGGAATTCAGATGAATCCATCACGATACCGTGAAACCTGGAATAGCTAATCCAGTAGTGGCTCCATTGATTTGGGGACAGGCCATCTGACACAAAATCAGTGGCTGGCTTGCCATCTGGTGTGACCAGCACGGCGTTGGCTGCCTTTTGAAAATTGTCGCGAACTGCCTGACTGACCAGAACTTGTGGGGTGGCTCTTCCCGAGCCATAGGTGTAGCTGTATGAATAATCTGGGTTGAGCGGGTATACCGAGACGGTGGTGAGCTGTTCTTCACCATCAATTGTGACCCCCAGCGCGCCGCTCCCGACATAGAGGTTGGGCTGGAAGAGTTCCACTTTGGCCGTTCCCATTGGCTCTACCCGGACGGTTCGACTGACGGACCGAAGCTGGGTATTTCCCGATCCAACTGTGCGTTGAGGCAGTGAGAGGGTGACGATGTGCGGAGTCCCAGATCGGTTGGACACCGTTACTCGAAACTCAGCATACCCGTGGGATAGTTTTCCTTCCGGCGTGGTCGCCGTCACGCTGATGTCACCAAATTCAGTGGCAATAACTGGTTGGGTTATCCCCACCAGCAACCCGAATACAGCCAGGCAATACAAAAGAAATCTGGTCATGGAGGCAGATCCAAGGAATGAAGAATTGAGAATTGAGAAATTTTTGAATGAAGAAATTTTTGAATGAAGAATTGAGAATGAAGAATGAAGAATTGAGAATAAGGAATGTGATTAGGTTCTGTTGACATTTTGGGTTGTGTATTGAGCCGCGTAGTGCCTCCCGGCGCTGAAGCACCGGTCTCAGTTCAACCACCGCTACGTGGCGAAGAAATATCAACAGAACCTACTCACTACAAAGTTTCTTCATTCTTCATTCTCAATTCTTCATTCTTCATTCTTCATTCTCAATTCTTCATTCGGTTCAGGCTCGGCGGATTGATACATCCGCCGGTAAATTTAAGCCGGTTTCATCAACCGTAGCCAGCAGTCGGTCAATCACCTTAAACACATCAACCTGATCGAAGCGTGCTTTGTAATTTAAGATGAGGCGATGATTGAGAACCGCTGGTACCACCTGACGAACATCTTCAAAGCCAACCGTGGGTCGTCCATTGAGCAAGGCGACGGCACGGGCCGCTTCGGCAATCGCAATGGCTGCACGTGGTGAAGCGCCATAGGCCACATAATTTTGCACTTCTTCAGGGGCTTCAGCGCCTTTGGGATGCGTTGCCGCAACCAGTCGGGAAATATAGCGTGAGACCGGACGAGGCAGAAAAATATGTTTCAACACTGAAAAAATCTGTTTGAGTTCAAGTGCTGACAACGCCCAGGTTGGAACGGGCGGCGAACCACGACGGCGAGTGGAGATGATGCGATCAATTGATTCGACATCTACCTGAGAAACCATCAGCTTGAACATAAACCGGTCAAGCTGGGCCTCGGGCAGTGGATAAGTGCCTTCGAGTTCAATTGGGTTTTGTGAGGCGAGTACAAAAAACGGGTCTGGGAGCGGACGGGTATTGCCGAGCAGCGTAACGGCCTGTTCCTGCATGGCTTCCAGGAGGGCTGATTGGGTTTTGGGCGATGCCCGGTTGATTTCGTCCGCCAGCAGGATATTGGTAAAAATTGGGCCTTGATGAAACACCATGTCCCGCGTTCCATCTGCCGCATCCTGCAAAATATGTGATCCCAAAATGTCACCAGGCATCAAATCTGGCGTGAATTGCACCCGTTTGAAGTCAAGACTGAGCAATTGCCCCAGCGCTTTGACCAGTGCCGTTTTCCCAACCCCCGGAAGCCCTTCGAGCAGAATATGCCCCCGGCTGAAAATACCGACCAGGACCAGGCGGTGCAACTCGGTCCGGCCCAGCAAGATTTGATCAAGTTCAGACAAAACTTTCTCCGCCAGTTTTACGGCTGGCGCCAATTCATCAGGTTGTAAGAGTGTAAAGGACATAGGTTCAGGGTGAAAACCAGGGTTCAGGGTTCAGGGTTCAGGGTTCCGGGTTTAGGGTTTTAGGGTTCAGGGTTGACGAATAAAGACCAAAAGGACATATGGGACAAAAAGGACGAAAATTCTAAACCCTGAATCCGACATGGTTTGGCTGTTTTTAAAAACCCCACCCGCTAACGCAGGTGGTACTGACTACTCTTGATGCAGGTGGTACTGACTACTTGTTTTTGCGCTCAAAATAGCGTTTGACCGCACCTTTGTGGCGGGGAAGGATCTTCTGCGTATTGGCTGAGGCATTGCCCGTGGTTGAGCCCGTGAGTGCGCCACCGGTTTGCGGTCCAGCATTTTCAACTTTTGGTTCACTGACGCTGAGCCCGGTCATCTGGCTGTCTTCCGGGTTGAGCGAATTTGATGGCAGCGTTTGTTCTTTAAATTTCGCGCCTTCTTCAGTGGTGCCTTCGGTCCAGGACATTGGGGCATTTCCTTCGCCTCGGGATGTTCCGCCGCGTCCCCACTCTTTCATTGATTCCTTGACTGATTTTCCCGACCCTTCGCCCTGGCCGTCTCCTTTATTTTTCTCTAAAAAGTCCTTGAGTCCCTGACTGTTACACTGACCTGCTTTTTCACATTGCTGGAGGGTTTTCTGATCAATCAGACCTGATTCCTTCAGCTTTTTAAGCTGGTCAGCCAGGCTTTGCTTGCTGTTTTTCAAGGCTTTGGCGAGTTCTTTGAGTTCTTCAGGAGTAAGTTTGCCCGAGTCGAGCGCTTTTTTCAGGTCCTGGGACAGTTGTTTTTTGAGTGCCTGTGATTCCGGAGCATTTTCCCCGAGCGATTCTTTCGCCATTTCGGCCAGTTCTTCAGTGGCTTCCGCCATCAGTTGATCATCCATTTGAGCGCCTTCTTTCGAAAGGGTCTCAGCCAGCGCTTCCTGTTGTGACAGGCGTTCAGTCGCCTGGACGTCTTTTTCAGCAGCTTCCTGAGCGGTTTTTTTCAGGTTCTGGTCAAGATGATCAATGGCTTCAAGGGTTTTGACGGGGTCGTCGCCTTTAGCTTCCTGCTGGATTTTGGAGAGTTGTTCTTCGAGGGTATCAGCTTTGGGTTCGTCAATGAGCTTTTCTTCTTTCAACGTCTCAATTTGTTCGTTGAGTTGAGAGACTTCTTTTCCAACATCAAGGGTCTGATTCATTCCCATCACGGTTGAAGAGATCGGCACCAGAAAACTCGCTGCCAGAAACACAACCCCAATGCCAGACAGCGAGAGTACGCGTTGGCCTTCCCAGGTCACGCGGGGCAGCGTCAAATGTGGAACATATCCATCCCAGCCTTCAAGTTTGGTTTCGTGCGAGGCCATCAGCAATCCGCCACAGGCGCTTTCGCGATCCAGCACCGCCCGGAGTTTTTCAATTGGGGGGATTTGTTTTCGAGTCGCAATAATTGCCAGGACCAGCACTGGAAGTACCCCAAGCAGTCCCCACGCCAACCAGGTGCGCGGTGTCTGCGAAGCCACCCGAATTGCCAGAACCAGAATTCCATACCCAAAAGCCCACATGGTCAAAAAGAGCAGGGCGTATTTCAGAAAGAGAACCCGCGCCAGTTGGCGCCGAAAACTGGTTAATTCCTGTTCATACGTCGCCGGAAACAGCGAACGCTTTGGCAAAGGGTGGACAGACATCACAGACGACCTTTCTTTGGGGCTGAAAAAAACAGGGCTGAAAAAACCAGGGCTGAAGACTTCGGGCTGAAGACTTCGGGCTGAAGACTTCGGGCTGAAGATTCGCACGCTCAGGGCTGAAAACGTCGGGCTCAGGGCTTGGGGCTCAGGGTATTGAACCCGTTTTCTTCAGCCCCGAGCCTGCGAGTTTTCAGCCCCAAGCCCCAAACCCTAAATTGGGCTGAAGAATTGGTTTTCTTTCATCCCTCATCCTTCATTCCTCATCCCTTTATGCTGCGGTGAGTCGCAAAAAATAGCAACTCTTTTCAACTCACGAAACTGACTGGTATTCGGGTGAGGCTGCGGATTGAACACTCGTTCGTTTTTCGGTAACACAGGTGTAAGAGTGTTGTAACCGTTCCTCGTAAGATACAGCTTCTTGCCTTATTTCACTTTCAACAGTTCTCTATTGACACATCAGAACTCAATTGGTTCCAGCTTTTTACTCAAGGAATTGTTTTGCTTTTAAGACAAATTCAACTGGCTACTTCAATCAATCCAGGGATTTACGCTAACAGGTTGCACCGATTGGAGCAGTATGTTAAAAGAGGCGGTTCGTCAAGGGATGTATTGAACCTCAAACTCTTTCCTACATCTCCACCACCTTTCTTTCAGCAACTTATTTCATTTCTTCAGGTTTCGAGAACCAACCCGACTTCGCTTCAAGGGGGCTGTACTCCTTCAGCACAGCACTCGCGAGGCCAATGTTCCCTTCATTGGCTTGACAGGGTGGCTGTGGTTCGGGGCTTGGACTTTCACGGTTTAACGGGGGAATTATGCACG
>DAOQNB010000211.1:0-8083 GCA_035335845.1 Acidobacteriota bacterium
AATGAAGAATGAAGAATGAAGAATGAAGAATGAAGAATGAAGAATGAAGAATGAGGTTAGAAATCAATATTTTTGAAGAAGAACCAAGAACCAAGAACCAAGAACCAAGAACCAAGAACCAAGAATTAACCATTAACCACATTCTTCCTTCTGCTTATATTTTTAAATTCAACATTTTCGCGGCGTGATTGCGTGACACCTGGTTGCATTCGCGGCATTCAGCCAGCTTTCTCAAATTATCTTTGCGTAACATTCGCAGATGGTTAAACACAAGATGTGCTGGTGTTTTGGGATTGGCAACCAGGGCATACCGGCAGTCTTCGCGTTGAAAAAGGTATTTCTCTTTGCCCAGGGTCAACAAAAGCTGGGTGTTGATGGCAAACATTGAAAGGTAGGGAGCGATGTTTTCAAGCTTGACCAGATGTGGAAAACATTCCAGGGCAATTCGATCTATCGGGTGACAGACAAAAAACTTCAAAAAATACCCGTTGCGGGCCAGCTTCCGCTGAACCGGGAGCGGAATCGAAGCCATTTCCAGTGGTGGCTGGTCAGCATAGACATTCCCGCTCACAAATCGTTTCAACAGTGTGAGATACTCGGTATCAATATCAACCAGCAATTGATGTCGGGCGGCTTCGGAACGGATATGTTGATCAAGTTCAACCAGCAAGTTAAAGAAGGTGTCTTCGTGAAAGAAATCACACTTGAAAAATTCTTTAACCAGTTCCATCACGCTATGGGTCCGTTCAACTGGCCCCTGGCGCAGCAAGGTATCGCGAACACAGAGAAAAAACACTTTGAGATAATCAGGTGACACCTGCGGTTTCAAAAAGGTCCAGATCTCAAGCAGCCATGAAACCGGAGTGCTTGAATACGTAATCACACCCCAAAAATCGGCTGGCCTAAGCCACGACATTGCCAGTCTCCGCACGATCAGCGATGGGTGAAAAAGCAGCGCCCGTGCAAATACCCGACGATCAGAGGCTGGAAATAGCGCTATACGCGAGCGAAGTACCTCTGGCGTTACCTGTTGGGTGACGTTCTGGTCAAACAAATCAAGCAGCGTCTTCCACTTTTCCGCCTGTTGAGGGCAGGAGACAAACATCATTGCCATATTGAAGACCAGGCGAGCCCGGCCCCGACCTTCAAGTAAAATAACATCAGCCTTGTCCCATAATCGGTCAAGCAAGTCGTCGCGTTCAGATTCGGTATGGGTTTGGAGCGCCATAAAAAATAACTCCATCCCCGAACCCACAATTGACAGGACCGCTTCGTGGCGGCGCAGGTCATTGTCAGATTTGAGTTCTTCGATTAACTGGTCAGAGCCGTCGAGAGAAACCTCAGATTCGACATCTTCAAATGTAACAAATGCTTCTTCTTCAGCGAGTTGGGGTGTTTTTGAGCGCAACGCAACCAACTGCTGGCTGGCTGGAACCACGATTCCGTGATAGAGCCGCAGGCAGTATCCTTCAAGTGAGGTGGCCAGCCCGGCTTTGGTTTTGAGATCTTCGAGCCGTTGCTCAAGTTCCTGAGCCAGAAATTGAAGCGTCAAGAGTGTCGCCTGGTGAGATTCGGCTGAGTGTGCTCCAGAAACTGGTGTTTCCAAATGGGTAAGCACTCGGGTCCCACTTGTAATGAAATCAGCCAGTCGAATCAAAACCTGATCTGGGTGGCAGGCTGGTTCACTGGCCATTTGGGACAGGTCGCCAATGAGTGATTCCAGGTGCTCAAGTTGCTGCTCCACGCCTGCAATTTGAGTTGGCGCCGCCTTGGTTTTTTGGGTATGGAGTGATGGGGCAGGTGTGAGTGATTCTGGCTGGAGCGGCGGTGAGAGGAGGTTTCCAGGCTGAGTGGCCACATACAGGGTGTGATACACCTCCCGCGCTGATGCTGGTCGCTGGTCTTTGGCTTTAGCCAGCATTTTTACAATGATGTGTGACACCTGGAGCGGCAGGTCTGGTGACAGTTCGTGGGGAGGGGTTGGCCTGACGGTCAGATGTTTGAGCGCCAGGCTGTACAGACTATCTGATTCAAAAGGTGGTTTTCCGGTCAGAACCTCATAAAAGATGATACCAAGGGAATAAATGTCTGAAAAACGATCAACCGGGTGGCCCTGACATTGTTCGGGCGACATGTAGCGTGGTGTCCCTAAAACGGCATTGGTAGCCGTAACCTCCTGTCCAGATTGGGCTTCATCAATCAATTTGGCAATGCCGAAGTCGAGCACTTTGACGATTTCGCGATCTTCGACCTGATTGAAAAAAATGTTGTCCGGCTTTAAATCCCGATGGATGACTCCACGTCGGTGCATGGCATCGAGCACCAGACAGAGTTGTTCGGCCAGGGACACCACTTCGGCCAGGCTCAGGCGTATTTGCCGCCGGAGCCGCTCGCGCAGTGATTCGCCTCGCAAATACTCCATCACCAGATAGTACTGGCTTCCATCAACACCATAATCAAAGACCTGAACTGAATTGGGGTGTTCAATCGAAGCACAGGTTCGGGCTTCCCGGCGAAATCGCTCAACTGTTTCGGCATCGCCTAAAAAGTTGGTTCGGATGACTTTGATGGCAACCGTTTTTTCAAGCCCCAGGTGGCACGCTTCATAGACGCGTCCCATCCCACCACTCCCGATTTCCCGGCGAATCTGGTATTTGCCATTCAGGGTTCTTCCAATGAGTGTATCGGTTGATGGTAAGGGAAGTGACGGGGACGTTGGCGGGGCAACTGCGGTGGGTGAGGCAATGAGCAGGGTGGGAGGTTCAAGGGTTGGATCTACGACTGGAGCAAGATTCCCTCGCCCGGAATTGGTGATGGGCTGCGGGGAGGGAAGAGTAGGGGAATCCGACTTCTCAGCCATAGTTGGGAAAACTTCAGAGAGTGAAAAAACCGAGTGACAAAAGAACAAAATGACAGAATGACCTACCCAATGGATTTGTCATTCTGTCATTTTGTCATCTGGTCACGGTGTTACGTTTCACAACTGTAAATAAAAAACAGAGGATTCTTGCCCGCCAGCATTGCGGACCTGGATCGAATTGGAGCCCGCTCTCAAGTTCAATTTCTTTTTGTTCCCAATGAGGGTGATGCTGTTGTCAGTTGAACCAGGTAAGACCAGGCTGGCTGGTACTGCCTGACCATTGATCAGCACTGTGGCATTTGAACCAAATCCGCTTCCACTGAGAAACATCCGTTTTTTCGTGTAATTGACACTTGAAAGGGAGACTTTGGCGCCAACATTGATGGTAAAGGCGATGGTATTTGAGCGTTTTGATGGAATGCCCGAATCAATCGCGACCAGTAAAACCCGATAGCTGCCAGCATCTTTCTCTGATGGTTTGGCCACAATGCGTCCCGTCCCATCACCATTATCTGAGAAGATTATAAACGATGGGGCATTAGTCAGAACGAACCGCAGGCTCTGGCCTTCATCCGGATCTGTGGCGGTGACCTCGAATTCCTGGGTTTCAGCCACCAGCATGTCAATATTGTCAACTGGTTCGAGTTCTGGCGCCGTGTTGACGACCACATTGAGGGCAAAACTGGTGGTGGTGGTCAGTCCTAAATCATTGCGGACAATGACATCAATGTCATACACCCCACCATCATTTTCAGTTGGTTCGATGATAAAGAGACCGGTTCCACCACCCTGGTCAATGATGCGCACAAACGGCAAGGTTGAGGAGGTGCTCAAGGTCATGCGCCGGTTTTCTGGATCACGGGCCAGAATTGGCACCGTCAGTTTCTGCGTGGCATAGGCGGTCTGGTCTGGAATGGTCGTGATAGCCAATCCATCCATGCTGTCTGGAACAAAAACCCGGAAAACAACCTGGGAAGTCAATGGGCTCTTTGAATTGTTGTCATTATCCGGAAAGTTGTTATCTGTTACCTGAGCGACAATTTTATATTCCTGGCCGAGTCCGTTATTGGCTGTATTTGACCCATCCAACAATCCTGGTTTGATGAGGATCGAAGCCGTGCCATCAAAGTTATCGGTCAACGTGACAAACCGGGGGGCGCCAAGCAATGTGTAGCGCAACGCATTGGCACTGGGATTATCAATATCAATCAGTTTGAGTGGGATCGAGTATTCATCTCCTTCGGCGACAATCACCTTGCGACCACGACCATTAAAATCAGCCAGACCATTGGCTGTGGTCATCAATGGAGCATGGTTGACCACCGGAGCGACATTAATGCTTTGATAGACGTTCCCGTTGGTTGTGACCTGGACCAGATCTGGGGCATTGTTCCCCGTTGTGGCGGAGAAGTCATTTTGGGCCTGGGTCACGATTTCGCCGGTTCGGGACACCACAAAACTGGTGGCCGCGACCACACCTGAGATCGAGTCAACATTGTCCGGTGCCTGGGCTGCAATCGAGGCAAAGCTATCGCCGGTTGATGGAAACACATTGAAATATCTGAGAATTGGGTTTTGGACTGCAAGCTGATCAGCCGTCATCAACCCGGCAGCAAAATCATTGGCCACCTGGCCAACTGTTGAGCTGACAAGTCGGCCATTGTTGCGTTCCAACCCGGCCACATAGGCATCAATCTGGCCATTTTGGTTGAAATCACTAAAGAGGGTGAGTGCCCCATAGCCGATCCGCAGACCAGTCAATTTATCGTCAGCACCAGGATAGACGGCGATTCGTCCGCCGCCTGAGACGGTATTGACGAGCGGTTGAGCCTGACCTCGAAGCGTAAACTGTCCATTTTGGAGACTGCTGCCAAAAAAGACAGTCAGCGAGGCAAGTTCATTGCTTCCATCCGGCGCAATGATGTCAGAGGCGCCACCGCCCTGTTCAGCCACCACCGCAATGTCGGTAATGCCGTCCCGGTTGATATCTGGAATATCAATTTCAACTCCACGATGCACAACTCCATACCCGGCGGCAGCGATTGAAACGGCACGTGATGGTGCAAGCAACAATGGATTGGTCGGCTGAAATGAGCCGTCTCCATTGCCAAGCAGGATGCAAACCCGGGAATCTTCGCGTTGTGTGGTATCCAATCCACGGTTCAACACCGCCGTGTCAATTTCTCCGTCATCATTAAAATCGCCCAGCGCCTGGGAAACCGGGTTGATTCCGCCGCTTTCCGAAACCCGGCCTTGCCCAAAGGTTCCATAGCCACTGTTGATCAGTGTTGCCACGGTACCGGTTCGGCGATTGAGCATCACAATTTCAGGAGCGCCATCACGAGGGAGTGTTTCGCCTGTTGCCAGGTCTTTCGGGCCAGTCAAATCAGCCAGTTTGATGCAGGTCGGATCTCCACCGACCGGATAGGCCCGAATGACAAAAGATTCGGGGCCAAAGCCTCCACCCAGATTGGTCAGAACCAGAATCTGGTCAAGGTCACCATCAATTGACACCACGATATCCAGATCACCATCCTGGTCAATATCACCCATATCAATTGAGGTTGGTCCACCACTCTGGTCGTCAAGCTGGGACATAAAATCTTTGAGTGAAATATCAACCCGGCTTCTCAAACCCGATGAGGTGTTGAGCAAGAGCACTACCTGGTCCAGCCCACGGTCACAAATGGCGACATCGGGCAGGCCGTCCAGATCAATATCACCATCGGCGATACCGACGAAACTGCTCGAAGCATCCGAAATCACCTCTTTGTTTTGGCTATACTGATTTTGGGCCTGGACACGTGTGGGGTTGAGAACGCTCAAAAATGTGAGCAGAAAGCATGCAGACAGGTAGGCAAACCCTGGTAACCCTTTGAGACGCATAGTTTTTCCTGTGATAAGAACTTGAACGGGATGTGTAGTTTTGGAATGAAATTCGGGAAGCGGCTGAACGCCCCATATTATAGCGAAATAACGAAATAGGGAAATAGCTTTCTGAGTGAAAGAGTGAATCGTGGGGTCGAAGTGAGTCGCCAGCTTAAATAACCCGTACCAGGCTTTTATTGACGACTCGTTCCTCACACCTCGCTTTTCGCACACTATTTCGCTGCTTTCAGGGCCGATAATTACGCCGGGCTCTGATGACGACATCGGGGCGGGCAACTTCAACTTTGAGGACGTGTCGGTCTGAGGTCGGGGTATCTTCAGATGGGTAAAACCCAAGGGTGTATTGGGTTCGCAATTCATCAGCGATCAATCGAAAAACCTGTTTTAAATCAGCTACTTCGCTGGTAAATGAACGTCCGCCGGTGGTGGTGGCCAGTTCATCGAGGAATTTGCGAGCCGAGGCATTTTTCTGTTCCATCCATTCGCGCCGGGCTTTGATGTCGGTCAGCAGGGTTCGGACCTGCTCTTCTTTTGACTGTTTCTCCCCAACTTTGCGAGGCCGAGAGGGTTCTGCTTTTGCATCAGGTTCGGTTTTTGAGGCATCTGGTGGAACCACCACGCTCTCGGTCATAAAAAAGATGGTGTAGATCATGGTGCTGGTTTCGGAGGCAATGGAAAACACCGCTTTGTCATTGAGTTTGCTTTTGAGGTCTTTTCCATCGGTCAACAGCACAATCGCTTTGCGGCCAACAATGGACTTAAACTGGTTCTGAATTGCTTCGGCCAGGGCATCGTGGAGGCGAGTTCCGTACTTTTTCCCGATTTCGGCTTTGGCCACCGCGCGTTCCATCAGGATTGGATCATCAGTTAATTCGGTTAAGACCCGAACTTCGCTGTCAAAACTGAGGACCATGGCTTTGTCTTTTGGGCGAAGCTGGCGCAAAAATGTGATGCCTGCCTCTTTGATTTCTTTCAGGACACCGCTGGTGCTATAGCTGGTATCAATCAGCAGGGCCATATGGAGTGGAGCATCAGCGGCATCAAAAAAATTGATTTGTTGAGCCGTGTTGTTGTCAAAGATTTTAAAATCTTCGGCTTTGAGTTGCTGGATGTATTTTCCCTGAGCATCGGTCACAATCACCGGAATCGTGACCAGCGTGGCTTCAATCGTGATCGAGTCACCTTCAGGCTCAGTTTGTTTGTCCTGGGCGATGACTGGTAAGGAGACTCCAAGAAAGCAACCCATCAGGAACATCATCCAACCCAGCCATATGGTGTGGGATCGGAGTGAACCTTTCGGGTGTCGAAAGAAGATTTTGGTAGCGTTTCTCATAAGGGTGTGTTATCTCGCTCAAAACCACATTGATGCCCCACAGTACTCAATTTTCCCGACCAGTTTTTCTGAAGCAGTTTCATCTGTGTCCATTCGACCAACCGAGGAGGAATCCTGATACCATGAACTTGAGGCTTTTGCTTACCGGAATCATTGTTGGATGCGTGATCCTGACCTGTCCTGTCACGGGATTTGCGCAGAAAAAGAAATCATCCAAAGCCAGTGCGGCGAAAACCGCTGAGCCACCCAAACCAGATGCTGCGGCAGAAAAAAGAGCTGCCGCTCAGCAACTTTCGGTTCAACTCAAGGGGTTGACTCAGTTTTTGTACGTTTTCGGAGGCGTGACCAAGAGTTTTGAACAGGTTGAAGAAGCATCTGATACTGAGGGCATCCCAGCCACGGCAATTCGCAAGACTGAGAAAACCCGTGGTGTGCTGGCTGAGAGTATTCGTAATTTGCGTGGCAACCTGGAGCGCCTTGAAAACGATTTCAGCCAGAAATCAAATTTGCGTCCATATTTTCACTACCTGATCGGTGTTTCTGATCTGGCAACGCAGGCTGAAACCCAGGTCAATGATGGTCAGTTAAAAGAAGCTGGCCAATCGCTGCTCAAATTGTCAAACCAACTGGCCGAAACCCTGGCCGGATTGCAGGACTGAATTGAATGAAGAATGTGCTTGGCGCCTGGTACTTGGTGCTTGGAATCTAGGCTCTGTTGACATTTTGGGCCGTGGCTTGAGCCGCATAGCGGAGCCGTGAGTTGAGACCGGCCTTTCTAAGGCTGGGAAACGAAAATGGCCCTGATGGAGCGGCGATGGATCCCAAATTTGATCGTTCCCGGCGCTCAAGCACCGGTCTCAATTCAGCCACCGCTACGCGGCGAAGAAATGTCAACAGAACCTGGTACTTCTGAAGAGTGGGTGACCAATTGAAAGAACAGGGGATAGGGTTTTCGAAACCAAGAACCAAGAACCAAGAACCAAGAACCAAGAACCAAGAAC